>JBKJTX010000177.1:0-17423 GCA_046590315.1 Ramlibacter sp.
GCTGCGCCTGCGAGCGGTCGCGGCGCGGCTCGAGCAGCCAGCACTTGAGCATCCGGCTGCCCATGCCGGTCATGCAGGTGTCCAGCAGCGAGAACAGGGTGGGAGCGTCTTCCCCGCGCAGCGTTTGCACCAGTTCGAGGTTGCGGCGCGTGGTGACGGGCAGGTCGATCAGCTCGTCGTTGCGTTGGACTTGCAAGCTTTGCACGTGCGACAGGGCGCGGCCCTGGGTGTGTTCGGCATAGCCCAAGAGGGCAGCAGCCGCCGCGTGCGCGTGCAACATCTCCTCGGCGCTCCAGGCGGCGAGCGTCGCGCTATTGAGTTGCTCCAGCAGTTTGCGCAGGCCCAGGCCAGACTCGAACTGCCACTCCGGTCGCTGCGTGAGCGACAGCGAATTCGAAAAGCGCAGCGCTTTGAGCCGCTGCTCGAAAGCGGGCGTCGCGTCGGCGCTGAACAGCAGTTCGCTCGGCCCAATACGCGCGACCCAAGCTTCCAGTTCGTCGGCCGCGCACTCCGCGAGTTGCAAGGCGCCTTGTGTCAGGCTAAGCCAGGCGAGGCCAAGCCGATGGCGCGAGCCTTGGTGCACGGCCAGCAGCATCGCCTCGGCCTTGTCGTTCATCAGCGCGGTGTCGGTGAGCGTGCCGGGCGTGACGACGCGCACCACCTTGCGATCCACCGGGCCCTTGGCGGTCGCGACGTCGCCGACTTGTTCGCAGATCGCCACCGATTCGCCTTGCTTGATCAGGCGCGCGAGGTAGCTCTCGACAGAATGAAACGGCACGCCGGCCATCACCACCGGCTCGCCATTGGAATTGCCGCGGCGCGTGAGCGTGATGTCCAGCATGCGCGAGGCTTTTTCGGCGTCGCTGTAGAACAGCTCGTAGAAATCGCCCATGCGGTAGAACACGAGCGTGTCGGGATGCTCCGCTTTGATGGCGAGGTATTGCGCCATCATCGGCGTGTGGGAGCCGGCTTGCGTGGCAATCGCGTTTGGGGTACTCATGCAGCCGCCATTATCGGGTCGGCGGCTCCTGCGCTCTCGGGGAATCAGGACGGCGGCGGCGTGTCGCTCAGCTCGTCGCCAAGCTTGGCGCTCGGGACCGTATCGGGCGAAACGAGCTGCGGCACGTTCTTTCGAAGCGCCGCCTTGTCGCTGGCGCTGGCGAACTTGCTGTACTTGCCGAGAATCGCCACCAACTGCCCGTAGATTTTTGGGCTGCCGGCGACGCATTCCTTTTGCTCCAGGAATTCCGACTCGCCCGTGAAGTTGCCGATCAGGCCGCCAGCTTCCGTCACAAGCAGCGAACCGGCGGCGACATCCCAGGGCGACAGGCCGGTTTCGAAGAAGCCGTCGGTGAAGCCCGCGGCAACGTAGGCGAGGTCCAGCGCCGCGGCGCCGGGACGGCGTAGGCCCGCCGTGCGCTGCATCACTTCCGCCATCATGAGCAGGTAGTTGTTGAAGTTGTCGCCCGGCCGAAACGGGAAGCCCGTGGCGATGAGGCATTGCCGCAAATCGATCCGCTTGGAAACACGCAGCCGGCGCTCGTTCATGTAGGCGCCCCGGCCCTTGGTTGCCGTGAAAAGGTCGTTGCGTGTCGGGTCGTAGATGACGGCTTGCTCGACCTTGCCCCGGACTGCCAGCGCGATGCTGATGCAATAGACCGGGAAGCCGTGGATGAAGTTGGTGGTGCCGTCCAGCGGATCGATGATCCACACGCTGTCCGAGCCTTGCTTGCCATGCGTCTTGCCCGATTCCTCGGCCCAGATCGCGTGGTCGGGGTACGCGGTGAGCAGGGTCTCGATGATCACCGCTTCGCTCGCGTGATCGACCTCGGTCACGAAGTCGTTGACCTGCTTTTGCGAAATGCGGACGGCTTCGACGTCGAGCGCGGCGCGGTTGATGATCGCGCCGGCGGCACGGGCGGCCTTCACGGCCACATTGAGCATGGGATGCAGGTTGGGGGACGACATGGATTAATCAGGAGCGGAAGAACGCAGCCCGGCGATGCAGGCAGCGACAATGGTGCGATTCTACCGAACCGCCCTGTTTCTCCGTGTTTCCCCAATGAGAACCCGCTTCATCCTCATCAACACCAGCCACGCGGGCAACGTGGGCGCGGCCGCGCGGGCGATGAAGGTGATGGGTTTCGATGACCTGGTGCTGGTAGCCCCGCGCTGGCCCGATGTGCTCACGCGCGAGGAAACCATCCAGCGGGCCAGCAGCGCTCTGGACGTGCTGAAGAAGGCGCGCATCGTCGAAACACTGACCGAGGCCCTGGATGGCGTGACCTATCTGTGCGCCACGGCGATGACGCCGCGCGACTTCGGGCCGCCCACGCACTCACCGCGCGAACACCTCGGCGCGTTGGCGCAGTCGCCGCATCACGTGGCTTTTCTGTTCGGGTCCGAGCGATTCGGCATGAGCAACGACGACGTCTACCGCTGCCATGCGGCGCTCACCATCCCCACCCACCCCGAGTTCGGCTCGCTGAATCTGGCAGCGGCGATCCAGGTGATCGCCTACGAATGGCGAACGGCGCTGGGCGGATTCGGCGCGCCGTCCCCAGCCCCCACCACGCCGTTAGCCGACGCCCCGGCAATGGCGGGCATGCTGGCGCATTGGGAGCAGGCGCTGGTCGACATCGAGTTCCTAGATCCCGATGCGCCCAAGAAGCTGATGCCGCGATTGAACCAGTTGTTCAACCGAGCGCAACTCACCCCAGAGGAAATCCACATTCTGCGTGGTGTTGCCAAGGCCATGGGCAAAGCGGCATCGGGCTTAAAACGATAGACTGAGCCGTCAGCAAATAGTGGATCTCCTCATGTTCACCCGCCTGCGTTCCGATATCCAATGCATCCTCGACCGCGATCCTGCCGCGCGCAGTACGTGGGAGGTGATGACGTGTTATCCGGGCTTGCACGCCGTGGTGATGCATCGCCTGGCGCACTGGTTGTGGACCCACGGCCTCAAATGGCTGGGCCGCTTCATCTCGATGCTCTCGCGCTGGTTCACCGGCATCGAAATCCATCCCGGCGCGAAGATCGGCGAGCGGGTTTTCTTCGACCATGCGATGGGTGTGGTGGTGGGCGAGACCGCCGAGATCGGCGACGGCTGCACCATCTACCAGGGCGTGACGCTGGGCGGCACCTCGCTGTACAAGGGCGCCAAGCGCCATCCGACGCTCGGCAAGGACGTGGTCGTGAGCGCGGGCGCCAAGGTCCTCGGCGGGTTCCTGGTGGGCGACGGCGCCAAGATCGGCTGCAATGCGGTGGTCATCAAACCGGTGCCGGCAGGGGCCACGGCGGTGGGCATCCCCGCGCGCATCATCCCCTCGAAGGAAGGCGCGAGCGCCGACGTGACGGGGCATCCAAGCAAGTTTGCCGCGTACGGCATCACGCTGGATGACGATCCGCTGTCGCAGGCGATGAAAGGCCTGATCGACAACGCGTCATCGCAGGAGCATCAGATCGCGCTGCTCTGGCAAGCGATCGAGAAGTTGTCCGCGGCGGGCAAGGACGGTGACTGTGTACCGAAGGACGCCGCGCTGACGGAGTGTTTCGAGGCCGAGAAGCTGACGCAATTGGTGGGGAAGTAGGCGCTTTGGGGGGGGCCGGACCCTAGTGCCTGGCCTGCGCCCGCAGCATCTGATTCACCGCCACCAGTTCCTGCACCTTGAGGTTGGTCGCGCGCAGCCGCGCACCGACGCGAACGATGATGGCGCCCATCAACGCACAGCCCACGGCCGGCACGGTGTCGATCAGGCGCGCAAGCCCCGGCCGGTCCAGCACGGCGATGTCCATGTCGGTGACGGCCGTGACGGTCGCCGATCGAGGTTTGCCATCGAGCACGCCCAGTTCGCCGAACACCGCGCCGCACCCCAGGTGGCTCAGCACCACAGAGTCATCGCTGCCACGGATCGCGTTAGCGACCACCGCCTCGCCTTCAAGCACCAGCGCCATGTAGCCAGTGCTGGTCACGCCTTCCTCGATCAGGACGGTGCCGGAGGTCACGTGATGGGGCACCAGCAAGCGCACGATCTGCAGCGCATGTTCGAGCTTCAACTCGGTAAGCGCAGTCCTGGAAATGAGGAGTTCAGCGACTTCGGCTCGCGACCATTTGCGGGTCTGGGTGACGATGGCTTCCACAGGGTGCTCCTTTGGGCCGCCATGCGCGCCGGCTCAAGCCGGGGGACGTGCGGGGCGTATGGCCGATTTTGGCCGGAAGGCTTTGCAGACGTCATCATGGGTTTCCATGTACGGCCCGCCGATCAGGTCCACGCAGTAAGGCACGGCCGCAAAGATGCCAGGTACGAGTTGTTCCCCGCCCGCGCCCTTGAGGCCTTCCAGCGTTTCCTGAATCGACTTGGGCTGGCCCGGCAGATTGATGATGAGGCTCTGGCCGCGAATCACCGCGCACTGGCGCGAGAGGATCGCCGTCGGCACGAATTGGAGGCTGATCTGCCGCATCTGTTCGCCGAAGCCGGGCATCTGCCTGTCCGCGATGGCCAGTGTGGCCTCGGGCGTGACGTCGCGTACTGCGGGACCCGTGCCGCCGGTGGTAAGAATAAGCGCGCAGCCGGAATCGACCAGTTCGACCAGCGCGCGGCTGATGCCGTCTTTTTCGTCGGGGATGAGGCGTGCTTCGAAGGTGATGGGGTTCTTGAGCGCGCGCGCAAGCCAATCCTTCAGCGCCGGCAAGCCCTTGTCCTCGTACACGCCGCTGGAGGCGCGGTCGCTCACCGATACGATGCCGATCTTCACGGGGTCGATTTCACTCGCCATCGGTTGCACCAGCGGAAAGCTGGTCCTTTACCAATTGAAAAATGTCGCGGTAGGCGCGGCCATGGCGCGGGGCCAGTCCTTTCGAGATCGAATCCTGATCAGGTTGCACGTCTTTGCGCGCCTGGCGGATCAGCGCGCGCAATTGCTGCGTGTCGGTCTGCGGGTGCTCGCGCAGCCACGGGTCCAGCGCATCCTCGCGGTTGATCAAATCATCGCGCCACTTCTCCGCCAGGTGCAAGGCCAGGGAGTCTTTGGCCGATCCCTGGTGCTGCACGTCGAGCGCATCGCGAATGGACTGCCGGTCTTCTTCGTCCAGGCCGCGCATCAATTTGCCGATGAATTGCATCTGCCGGCGCTTGCCCTCGAAGTTGGTGATGCGCCGGGCCTCGGCCACCGCGTCCGACAGTTTTTCAGAAAGGGCAAGGCCCTCCATGAGGTCGGCGCGCAGCGTGAGCAGGGCTTCGCCAAGCTGTTGCAACTCCGTGCTTTCGCGCTTCAGGTCGGTTTTGCTGGCTTCGTTTGTGCCTTTGAGCTCAGCCTTGAGCTCAAGATCGAGCTCGCTGCCTTCGGCAACGAATTGGCCGCGAACGAAGTAGCCTTTTTTGGGTTTGCGTGACATCGGGGAAATCGGGGGCGGCGGCGTGCGGCGCGGAAGGTACGGCGGCTATCATAGCCCCCGCTATGACCCAAACCAACGCCCGCGCCGCCACCGGCTTTACCTACAGCCGCGCCATATTCGAAGAACTGGTGGACACCGCCCTGGCCCATGCGAAAAAGCTGGGGGCCACCGATGCGGGGGCCGAGGCGTCGGAAGGGTGCGGCCTGAGTGTGTCGGTGCGCAAGGCCGAGCTTGAGAACGTCGAGCGCAACCGCGATAAATCGCTGGGCGTCACGGTGTACGTGGGGCAGCGGCGCGGCAACGCGAGCACGTCCGACTTTTCTCACGCCGCGATCGAGCAAACCGTGCAGGCCGCGTACGACATCGCACGCTTTACTGCCGAAGACCCCGTGGCCGGATTGCCCGAGGCGGGCGACATCGCAGGCCCGGATGAACAGCCCGACCTGGATCTGTTCTACGGTTGGAACATTACGAGCGAAGAAGCTGCGCGGCTCGCTCTGCTTTGCGAAGCTGCCGCGTTCAAGACCGACAAGCGGATCACCAACAGCGAAGGCGCCGGCGTGTCGGCGCAGCAAAGCCATTTTTTCAGCTCCCACACGCGGGGATTCCGCGGCGGCTACGCCAGCTCGCGCCATTCGATCTCCGTGGCGCCGATCGCCGGCAAGGGTGACCAGATGCAGCGCGACGCCTGGTACAGCTCCATGCGCAGTGCCGACGATCTCGCGACGCCCGAAGCTGTCGGCCGCTACGCCGCCGAGCGCGCGCTCTCGCGCTTGAAGTCGCGCAAGATCTCCACCCGCGAGTGCCCGGTGCTGTTCGAGTCGCCTTTGGCTGCCGGTCTTCTCGGCGGGTTCGTGCAAGCGGTGAGCGGCGGCGCGCTGTATCGCAAGAGCACGTTTCTTGCCGATTCGTTGGGCAAGAAAGTCTTTCCGGATCACATCGATTTGCTGGAAGACCCGCACGTGAAGCGCGGCAAGGGCAGCTCTCCGTTCGACGAAGAAGGCGTGCGCACGCAAGCCCGTAAGGTGGTGGACGGCGGCCAGGTGGAAGGCTACTTTCTCAGCAGCTACTCCGCCCGGAAGTTAGGGATGAAGACCACGGGTAACGCCGGCGGATCGCACAACCTGACGCTCACTTCGCGCCACACCCAACCCACCGACAACCTGGACGAGATGCTGCGCAAGCTCGGAACCGGCCTGTTCGTTATCGAACTGATGGGCCAGGGCGTCAACTACGTCACGGGCGACTATTCCCGCGGCGCCAGTGGCTTCTGGGTGGAGAAGGGAAAGATCGCCTACCCGGTGCAAGAGATCACGATCGCCGGCAATCTGCGCGACATGCTGGCCGGCATTCAAGCCATCGGCGCCGATGTTTATAACTACGGCGCCAAGACGGTGGGGTCCATCCTGGTGAACCGGATGAAGATCGCCGGTTCGTAGGCTGTTATTGCGGACCCGCCAAGGCCGCCTTGACCGCCGCCGACACTTGCCCCATATCGGCCTTGCCGGCCAGCTTGGCTTTGACGGCGCCCATCACCTTGCCCATGTCGCCCGGGCCCTTGGCGCCGAGTTCGGCGACGATGGCCTGCACCTCGGACGCGATCTCATCGGTGGACAGGCGCGCCGGCAGGTAGGCCTGCAGCACGGTGACCTCGGCTTTTTCCTTGTCGGCAAGGTCTTGCCGGCCGGCTTTCTCGAACGCCTCGATGCTGTCTTTGCGCTGTTTGAGCATTTTGTCCAGGATGCCAACCACGGCCACGTCATCCAGCGCCACGCGCTCGTCGACTTCCTTCTGCTTCATGGCGGCGGTGAGCAGGCGGATGGTGCCCAGGCGCTCGGCGTCCCTGGCGCGCATGGCGGCCTTCATGTCTTCGGTGATGCGTTCCTTGAGGCTCATGGGTGTCTTTCAAAAGGAAAAGGGCCGGGAATGTAAAAAGCCTGCTTGAGCGTCCCCAGGCAGGCTTTTGTTCGGGTGCCGCGAGGGCAGTGTCAGTACAGCTTTTTCGGGAGCTGCATGCTGCGCACGCGCTTGTAATGGCGCTTGACGGCGGCTGCCTTCTTGCGCTTGCGCTCGGCGGTGGGCTTCTCGTAGAACTCGCGGGCGCGCAGTTCGGTGAGCAGGCCCAGCTTCTCGATGGTGCGCTTGAAGCGGCGCAGCGCCACGTCGAAGGGTTCGTTTTCTTTAACTCGGATCGTCGTCATTGACTCTTGGATTTCCAAAAATGTGCGGCCAGAGGGCACTCGGGAGATCGGGCCCGGGCGCCTTGGTTCGCGGTGTTCCCCAACTGATGGTGATCAGGCCGTTGGGGGTTTGCCAGCAAAGCCCGACATTATAGCCACAAGACCGTACCCGCAAGCGCGGCCAGCCGCATTGAGGCGTTAGTAGCTGAGCCGTTGAAGGCCGAAATCAGCCAGAATCGCCCCCGTGGGGACCGATCGCCAACTGCCGCCGTTTTCCGCTCTTCAGGTGGAGCGGCAAGTGCTCCGCCGCGCCGCTCAGCTGCTGGCCGAAGCTGCCGACTTCAACGATACCCTGCGCCAGACGCTCGCCGCTTGCCTGCCGGCTCTGGGCGATTTTGGGTTCTTCGACGTGGTGAATGGCGAGGCCGTGCAGCGCACCGCCGCCGCCCACCAGGCGCCTGACATCGAGGCCATCCTCGCCCCCACGCGGTGGGCCAAGCAGGTGCGCAACGACGGGATTGACCTGTGTGCGCTGTCGACCGGAAACCCGGCGCTCCATCCTGATATCGACGACAGCTGGTACCGGCAGATCGCTGCGAACCCAAATCACCTGAAGGTTTTGCGCGAGCTCGCTTTCCGTTCGATGATCACGGTGCCAGTTCGCTACCGCGACGAACTGGTCGGGGCGCTGACGCTTTTCATGGGACGCTCCGGGCGCCGTCACACCCAGGACGACCTGGCGTTCGCGTCCGAGATCGCCCTGTTGGCCGCCCCCGTGGTGGTTAACGCGCGGCTGTTGGAGCAGCACCGGCAGGCCGAGGCGGCGCTGCGGACCAGCGAGGAGCGCCTGCGGATGGCGGTGGAGGCCGGGCAGGTGGGCATCTGGGATTGGGACATCGCGCGCAACGAGGTGAGCTGGTCGGACCGTGTCTACGAAATGCACGAAATGCCGCCCGGCAGCGACACCGGCGGCTTTGAGGGATTTAGCGAGCGCGTCCACCCGGAAGACCTCGCCAAGGTCCAACAGACCATGACGGCGGCGCTCGCGGGCGGCGCGCCCTACACGGTCGAGTTCCGCACCCTGCTGCCCGGCGGGCGCATCCGCTGGATCGCCACACAGGGTCGCCTCGTGCGCGACAGCGAGGGCAAGCCTTTGCGCATGGTCGGCGCCAGCACCGATGTCACTGAGCGCGTGGAACTGCTCGCGGCGGAACGGCGCGCCCGCGACCAGGCGGAGGCCGCGCGCCGCCGGCTCGAACTTCTGGCGCGAGCGGGAATCGCGCTCACCGGCTCGCTGGATCCCGACGAGACGCTCAAGACCATTGCAACCACCATCGTGCCGGAGATCGCCGACTGGTGCAGGATCGACCTTCTCGACGAGGAGGGCGTGCTGCAGCGGCGAGTGGCCCACCACACGGACCCGGCGCGGGCGGAACATGCGCTCGCCATGGCGAGGAGTTTGCGTGCGGCACCGGGCAGCATCGGCTCCATGGCCTGGGTCGTACGCAATGGGCCGCACTATGGCCAGTACATCGACCCGCAGGCGCGCGCCGACCCGGCTCTTCGGCTCTATACCGAAACCTTCGGCATGAAGGCGAATTACATGACCCCACTGGTAGCGCGGGGCCGAACCCTCGGCGCGATGGCGGTGATTCAAGCCGAATCGGGCCGCGACCTGGGCGAGGAGGACCGCGCCCTCATTCTCGAACTCGGTCAGCGCGCCGCGCTCGCGCTCGACAACGCGCGCCTCTTCGTCGAAGCGCAAGCGGCGCGGCGGCAAGCTGAATCGGCGAATCGGGCCAAGGACGAATTCCTCGCCATGCTTGGCCACGAGATGCGCAACCCACTCGCTCCCATCGCCACCGCGCTTGAGCTCATGGCCCGGCGCGACCCCCATGCCCACTCCGACGAGCGGGGCATCATCGGGCGTCAGGTGGCGCATCTGTCGCGGCTGATCGACGACTTGCTGGACGTCTCGCGCATCACTCAGGGCAAGATCCAGCTGCGCCGCGAAACCGTCGAGTTGAAGCAGGTGGTAGCCAATGCGGTCGAACTCACTCGCCCGCTATTCGCCAAGCACGCCCGTCCCGTGGAGTTGCATTTGTTCGACGAGGCTGCCATGGTGACAGGCGATCCGATCCGCCTGACCCAGGTGCTGTGCAATCTGCTTGTGAATGCCGCCAAGTTCACCCCGCGCGAAGGGCGTGTGACGCTGGCGCTGCAAAAGGTGCAGGGCTGGCTGGAGTTGAGCGTGGAAGATACAGGCGCGGGGATTGACGCCGAGCTCCTGCCGCGCGTGTTCGACCTGTTCGTCCAGGGACAGCAAGCAATTGATCGTCAGGCCGGCGGTCTGGGCCTGGGGCTGGCCATCGTGCGCACCTTGGTGGAGATGCACGGCGGCAATGTATTGGCCGCGAGCGAAGGCTTGGGGCGCGGCAGCCGGTTCATCGTGCGATTGCCGCCGGGCAGTGACACGCCCGAGCCGACGGCCGCCCCGCAACCCACCGGGTTTGAGAGTCGAGGCGGTCGCATTCTGGTCGTGGACGACAACGCGGATGCAGCCGAAACATTGTCTGACCTTCTTGGTCTGGTGGGCTACGAGGTTCGCTGCGCGCACGACGCCGACGAGGCGTTGGCGGTGCTGGACACCTACCAGCCGCAGCTGGCGCTGCTCGACATCGGACTGCCGAATATCGATGGCTATCAGCTGGCCGCACTGATGCGCGCCGACCCGCGCTGCGCGGCGATGAAACTGGTCGCGCTCACTGGTTATGGCGGCGAGAACGATCGCGAGCGGGCTTTGCAGGCCGGCTTTGATGAACACCTGGTCAAGCCGGTGGCCCTCGACCGGCTGCTCGAGGTGCTGGACCAACTGTTGAAGCGTGCCTAGCTCGCCTGGGCCATTGCCTGCATTGCCTGGGCACAGGCCCAGCCGCTGGCCCAGGCCCACTGAAAGTTGTAGCCGCCGAGCCAGCCGGTCACATCGACGACTTCGCCGATAAAGTACAGGCCGGGTTGCCGAGTCGACTCCATCGTCTGCGAGGAGAGCTCCCGCGTGTCGATTCCGCCGGCCGTCACCTCCGCTTTCTTGTAGCCTTCGGTGCCGGAAGGCACGAGCTCCCATTCCTTGAAGCGCTGCGCCAAGGTGGCCAGCGCCTTGTCACTGCATTCATTGACGGGGCGTTGCCACGCTGCGTCCTGCTGCGCCCATGCGTCCGCGAGACGCGCCGGAACATGGGCCGCGAGCGAATTAGCCACCAGCTTGCGCGTGGTCGCCTTCGCGCGCAGCATTTCGGCCAGCAGGTCGGCGTCGGGGGCGAGGTTGATGCGGATCGCCTGGCCTTCGCGCCAGTAGCTGGAAATTTGCAGCACGGCGGGGCCGCTCAAGCCCCGATGCGTAAAGAGCAGGTCTTCGTTGAAGGCGACGCGCTCTTTCTTCGCACCCGTTTCCATGGTGACCGGCAACGACATGCCGGCCAACTGCGAATAGGGCGCCCAAGCCGCGCCATCGAAGGTCAGCGGGACCAACGCCGGGCGCGGTTCAACAATGGCCACACCGAACTGGCGGGCGATGCGGTAGCCGAAATCGGTCGCGCCGATCTTCGGGATCGAGAGGCCACCCGTTGCGATGACGACGCGGCGGGCCTCTGCAATGCCGCGATCGGTTTCCACGGTGTAGCCCGCTGCCGAAGTGCCGACCTGCTTCACGCCACAAGGCTGCCAACGGGTCACGCCGCCCGCGTCGCATTCGGTCACCAGCATTCGGATGAAATCCTCGGATGAGCGGTCACCGAACAGTTGCCCCTTGTGCTTTTCGTGAAACGGAATGCCATGCCGCTGCACCAGCGCGATGAAGTCCTGCGGCGTGTAGCGCGAGAGCGCGGAGCGGCAAAAGTTGGGGTTCTCGCCGAGGAAGTGCTTGTGCGGCCCGCGGGGGTCGAGGTCGCGGTTGGTGAAGTTGCAGCGTCCTCCGCCGGAGATGCGAATTTTTTCGGCGACCTTCTCGCTGTGGTCGATGAGCAGAACCTTGAGACCGAGCTGGCCTGCAACGCCGGCGCAAAAGAGACCGGCCGCGCCTGCGCCGATGACGACGGTGTCGAAGTGCATCGCCGCAGTGTATGCGGCGCGACTTGCTCAGAGCTTAGGCGGTGCGGATCTGCGCCGGCGCCGCCGAGGCCGCGGCCACACCGCTGATCACGTCGCCCACGACGATCACCGACGGACTCCCGAGCTGCTCGCGGGCGATGGTGGCCGCGAGCTCGCCCAGCGTCGTGACGGCCTGGCGCTGGTCGGGCAGCGTCGCCCGCTGCACTATCGCAACCGGCGTCGACGCGGGCAGGGCCGTGAGCAGTTCTTCCTGAATGCGCGCTGCGCCGCGCACACCCATGTAGATCACGAGGGTGAGACGCGCATCGCGTGCGGCCCTTGCGAGCGCCCGCCAATCAGCGCCCTGCGATCCGGGGTGAGCATGCCCTGTGACGAACACCACGCCATGCGCGTGCTCGCGGTGCGTGAGAGGCACGCCAAGCGATGTCACTGCTGCCAGACCCGAGGTGATGCCATTGACGACCTCGACCCGGATCCCCGCTTCGCGCAGGTGCTCGACTTCTTCACCGCCGCGCCCGAATAGGAAAGGGTCGCCGCCTTTGAGCCTGACGACGTTCTCGCCTTCGCGCGCAGCCATCACCATCAGCTTTTCGATGAAGGCTTGCGGCGTGCTCTTGCAACCACCGCGCTTACCGACGTACACGACGCGGGCGGTCGGCGAGGCCAGCGCGACGACTTCGGCGCTCACCAGGTCGTCCACGAGCAGCACCGTCGCCGCCTGAATGGCCTTCACCGCCTTGAGGGTCAGCAGTTCCGGGTCGCCTGGACCGGCACCGACCAAAATGCACTTTCCTTGAGATATCACTTTGCTGTCTCCCATTTTTATATCGAGCCAGCCAACTGCAAGATATGTTCCACCTGAAGGCCCATGGAGGTGGGGACGGGTTTGCGGTCGGCCAACACGTCCTGGATGTAAGCAGCTGTGGTCCCGGCGTCGATCTCGCGTGGCAGATCGGGCAGATCGGTGAGCGTGCCCTTCTGGCCTTCCTGCAGCATCACGCGCCGGCCGGCGATGAAGCCGTCCATTTGCGGCATGCGCCGCGCGTCGGCAACGACTTCGCCTTCGGTCCCGCGCAGCAATAAGGCCGTGGAGCCCATCAATTCGAACACTGCCGCCATCGAGACAGCGTATTCAGGATGGGTATAGCTGCTGACCACGACAGCCGGGCCGGCGCACGGGTTCATCAGCTTCACCAGGCTGTGCGCCGAGTTGCGCAAGCCCACAGCACGTCGCACATCCAGCAGGCGTTTCAGGCCGGGAGACAGAAGCTCGGTCGGGGCGTAGGCGGCTTCGCCCGGGTCGATGGCGCGCACCTCTGGCAATGCGTGGATGTCCAGCGCCTGCAACACATGCGGCACGAAGACGCGACTGGACTCGGTGGCCGTGCCGTGGATCAACACTGGTAAGCCACGGCGCGCGACCAACAGAGCGAGCAACGGCGTGAGCACCGGCAGCTTGCGCGCGCCGTTGTAGCTGGGCAGCACGACGAGCGGCTTGCTGGACGGCAGGATGTGGTTCATGCGCGCATAGGCCGCGTCGAGAAAGCCTGCCATCTCCTGCGGCGTTTCCCCCTTGATCCGCATGGCCAGGCAGAACGCGCCGATCTCGAGGTCGGTCACGGATCCATCGAGGACTTGGCCGAAGAGGTCTGCCGCCTGCTCGCGCGAAATGGGCCGCGCGCCTTGCTTGCCGCGGCCGATTTCCTTGATGTACTGGCTGATGCCCATGGAGAGGCATTGTCCCAGAGGACAGATGACTTTCGGCTGGAGGGGCAATGAGTTGGCGTTCAAGCCGCCTGTTTCAGCGGCAGCGCGGCGCGCACCATCCGCTTCAACTCCGGGGTGCACGAGCCACAATTCGTGCCGCACTTCAAGTGGCCTTGCAGTACCGCCAAGCGCTCCACGTCATTGCCCACAGCGCCCTGCAGGCACCCGGCAATTTGTGCATCGGTCACGTTGAAGCAGGTGCACACCTGTTTGCCACGCGATTGAACGGCGACCGGAGTTTTGGCGCCCGGAGCCAGCAGGAGGCGTCCGTACGCCTGCGCCGGCAACTCGTCCTGCAGCAACGTCTTGATCCAGGCCTGCGCGCTTGTGTCGCCGGCCAAGATGAAGCCTTCAAGCCGTGTATCGGCGTCGTGGCGCACGAGGCGCATGGCGCGGCGCTGGCCCCTCTTTCTGTCGATGTAGCGCAGCACGTCGGGCGCTGCAAGCCGTAGCGCGGACTCAACCCGCGCTATCAACGCGTCGGGCGGGGCTTCATGGGCGGCCGCACGCAGCAGCACGCCATGACGTTCGCGACCAAAGGGAACGCAAGACGCAAACGGAAAAAGCGCCATGACCTGTTTAAGCTCTTCGCGGGCGTGGAGCGCCGCATCGTCAGGCAGCCACGCCATGGCTAACAATGACCACGGCAATTCAGCCTTCAGTATTTTTACAGCGGCGTGCTTGAGCTCGGGTTGCTTGGAGGTCGGGCAGTAAGCCGAGGTTGTGAGCGCATTGACGCCCGCCAGCGGCTCGCCCGTACTGGAACAACCGGTGAGAAACTCTGGGCCCCAATGCATCGCAATGAATGCCTGGTTCAGGCCGACCTCAGCGCTGGCTTGCGCCGGCACCATGATGGAGCCGCGCTTGCTGGTCACGTGGACCAAGTCCCCGTCGTTCAACTGACGGCGCGACATGTCTTGGGGATGCATCTGCACCGCCGGTTCGGCCACGTGCCCGAACAGCCGGCCCAGCGTGCCGGTGCGGCTCATGCCGTGCCACTGGTCACGCAGCCGCCCGGTGGTGAGGGAAATCGGATAGCGCGACTCGCGCGGCTCGGCCACAGGCTGGTACTTCACATTGGCAAAGCGTGCCTTGCCGTCGGCTGTGGGAAACACTCCGTCTTCATAAAGCCGCGCGCGGCCCGTGGCGGCACCGTCAGGCATCGGCCATTGAAGCGCACCCTCGTCCAGCAAGGCGTAGCTCATGCCCGTGATGTCGAGGTCGCGGCCGCGTGTCGATTCACGGTGCTCGTTCCAGATCGATTCCGCGCCGGCGGTTTCGTCCTGCAAGGGATAGAGGAACAACGTGGACAGACCCGGCCGCAGCTTGCGTTCGAGGCGGCGCGCAAATTCAACGGCGATCGCCCAGTCGTGCCGCGTTCCGCCGGGCTTGGCCACGGCGGGACGAACGCGGCTGATGCGCCGCTCACTGTTGGTGACCGTGCCGGTCTTCTCACCCCAGGTTGTCGCCGGCAGCAACAAGTCGGCGTAGTCGCACGTCGCGGTGGTCGAGAACGCCTCCTGCACGACGACAAATTCGGCGCGCTGCAGCGCACGACGCACCGTTGCCTGGTCGGGCATGGACTGCGCAGGGTTGGTGCAAGCAATCCAGAGAGCCTTGATCTCGCCGTCGGCCGCGGCTTGGAACATCTCCACCGCTGTCTTGCCCGGTTTGTCGGGAACGCTGGGCACGCCCCACAGGGCGGCAACTTCGGCCCGATGCGCCGGGTTCGCCAGGTCTCGGTGGGCCGAGAGCAGGTTGGCCAGGCCGCCCACTTCGCGGCCGCCCATGGCGTTGGGCTGCCCGGTCAGCGAGAACGGGCCCGCGCCTGGCTTGCCGATCTGCGCGCATGCCAAGTGCAGGTTGATCAGCGCAGCGTTCTTGGCCGTGCCGCTGGACGATTGGTTCAGTCCCTGGCAATACAGGCTCAGCGTCGCGGGCGAAGTGGCGAACAGCTTGGCGGCGAGGAGCAGATCGTCTTTGGGGATGCCGCAGACCTGGGCAACCAGATCGGGCGTGCATTCGCGCACGGTCGCTTTCAGTTCTTCGAACCCGGTGGTGTGGGCCGCGATGTAGTCGGGCCGCACCCAGCCCTCCCACAGCATGATGTGGAGCATGCCGTGGAACAGCATCACGTCGGTGCCGGGCTGAATCTGCAGGTGCAGGTCGGCGATCTCGGCGGTGTCGGTGCGGCGCGGGTCGCAGAGGATGATTTTTATCGCCGGATTCGCCGCCTTGGCTTCCTCGATGCGGCGGAACAGGACGGGATGAGCCCAGGCGGTGTTGCTGCCGACGATGAAAATGCACTGTGCGTGATTCACGTCGTCGTAGCAATTGGGCGGCGCGTCGGCGCCCAACGTCAGCTTGTAGCCGGCCACAGCGCTGCTCATGCACAGCCGCGAATTGGTGTCCACGTTGTTGGTGCCGATCAGGCCTTTCGCCAGCTTGTTGAAGACGTAGTAGTCCTCGGTCAGCAGCTGACCCGAGATGTAGAAGCCGACTGAATCGGGGCCGTGCTCGCGAAGGGTCTGGGCGAAGTTCTCGGTGGCAAAGTCGAGCGCTGCGTCCCACGAGATTCGCGCCGGTCGGTCGCCGCGGTGCTCGCGCCGCATCGGGTGCAACAAGCGCGCCTGGTGTGTGATCGGCGCTGAGGCAGTGAGGTGCAGGGTCGCCCCTTTGGTGCACAGCTTGCCGAAGTTCGCCGGATGCTCGGGATCTCCCCGCACGCCAGTGATCTGCTCGCCTTCGCTTTCGATGATGACGCCGCAGCCTACTCCGCAATAAGGGCAAGTGGAACGCGTTTCCTTCACGAGTACAAAGCCCTTACGTAGGAGTTTTTCATAGCTCGCAACGCGGCCGCTGCGCAGCAGCGAGATCGCAATACGGGCAGGTGGATTTCGTGTCTCGAGTCATCTAAGCGCTGTGCGGCGCCTGCACGTCGAACGTGGCGTCGCCGACGGCGCCCGTCGATGCGCCCGGCCCGGCCCGCGGCGGCTCCATCTCAGTCGCGAGCGAGGCCAGCTCCACCGGGTCGAGCATCACCTGGCCGGCTTCCACCTTGCACGCAAACTTCGTGGTACAGCCTACGTCGGGCGCTTTGGCGCAGCCGTCATCGAGGCTGATCGTCCAATTGTGCAGAGGGCAGGCCACGCTGGTGCCGAACACGATGCCTTGCGACAGTGGCCCGCCCTTGTGCGGACAGCGATCGAGCAGGGCGAACACCTGGTCCTGGTCATTGCGAAATACCGCAACGTCGATTCCGCGCGGGCGCGCAACCCGGCGCGAGCCGAGTACCGGAATGTCTTCCACCCGGCAAATAACTTTCCAATCGTTCATCTTCATGCCGCCTGCTCCGCCGGAGCGATCTTGTCGAACTGGCGGGTGTCTACCAGCGCTTTGTCGTGCTCGAACCAGGGATCGGGCTCGCCGTCCAGGCTGAACTGCAGCCGTTCCCACAGCGCTTTGCGCAGTTCGTGGTCTTCGAGGACCTTCTTCTTGACGTAGTCCAGCCCGACGCGGTTCACGTAGTGGACCGTGCGTTCCAAATAGAAGCCTTCCTCGCGGTACAACTGCAGGAAGGCGCCGCTGTACTCCAGCACCTCGGCCGAGGTCTTGAGCTTGCAGAAGAAGTGCGCGACCTCGGTCTTGATGCCGCCGTTGCCGCCGACGTAGATTTCCCAGCCGGAGTCGACACCGATCACGCCGACGTCCTAGATGCCCGACTCGGCGCAGTTGCGCGGGCAACCGCTGACCGCCAGCTTCACCTTGTGCGGCGCGTACATGCGCCAGAGCGCGCGCTCGAGGTCCTTGCCCATCTGCGTGGAGTCCTGGGTGCCGAAGCGGCACCACTCCGAGCCGACGCAGGTCTTCACCGTACGCAGCGCCTTGGCGTACGCATGGCCCGAGGGCATGCCGATGTCGCGCCACACGCCCTGCAGGTCCTCTTTCTTCACGCCCAGCAGGTCGATGCG
>JBKJTX010000232.1:0-2779 GCA_046590315.1 Ramlibacter sp.
CAGGAATTCGAATTGTTCGAATACTTGGAGTCAGTCGAGATCGATTGACCACAGGCAACTTCCTCGTAAGCGTCAGCCCTAGTTCCGTCGGGTATCGGTAGTCGTAAGTTGCGTAGGCGTTAAGCTACGCACCTTATGAACGAGAATCCGACACAGACGGCGCAGATATTGAAGGTGGACGTGACCGGGCGTGTGTGGACGCCGCGTGCGCGGCGGGAGGCGGTGCTCGACGAGTTCGAACGCAGCGGGATGCCAGCAACGAAGTTCGCGGAGCACATCGGGGTGAAGTATCCGACGCTGGCATCGTGGGTGCAGAAGCGGCGCAGGCAGCGTGCTGTGGAGCAGACCACGAGGACGGCGGGAAAGGAACAGGGTTCTGCAGGGTTCCAATGGGTGGAGGCAATGGCGGGCGGCGGGGAGCAGGGGTTGATGGTGCATCTGCCGGGCGGGGCGCGCATCGAGGTGACCGGGCGCTCGCAGGTGGTGCTGGCTGCGGAGTTGCTGCGCGCGCTGGGAACCCAAGCACGGGGGGCACGATGCTGAGTTTTGCCGGCAGTCTGCGGGTGTTTCTGGCGGTGGAGCCCTGTGACATGCGCAAGGGTTTTGAAGGGCTGCATGCGCTGGTGAGCGAGCGCCTGGGCGAGGATGTGCGCGGCGGGGCGCTGTTTGTTTTCACCAACAAGCGGCGCACGCGGCTCAAGGTGCTCTACTTCGACGGCACGGGGCTTTGGCTGATGACCAAGCGGCTGGAGGAGGGCACCTTCGCGTGGCCAAAGCCCGGGGAGAGCGGCGTGGCGAAGCTGGCGTTGCGACCGGAGGCGTTTGCGATGCTCACCGATGGGATCGATCTGCGAGGGGCGAAGATGCGACCATGGTATGGGCGCGAGTGAGGCGACGCGCAAAAAAAAGCATCTGCGCTGAAAGAAATTTTGAACGTTTGGATCGCGAAGCAGTCTTAGACTTGCGATGCTAGAGCCCACCGCGCGCGAAAAAGAGTTAAGCGAAGAGCTCGCTCGCTCGACGGCGCAACTCGGCAAGCTCACCGGCGAACTAACTGACGCGCGGACCGAGAACAAACTGCTGCGGGAAAAGATCGACGCGCTCATCCGCAAGCTCTTCGGCGCGCTGAGCGAGAAATTGGATCCCGCGCAACTGCTGCTGATGCTGCAGGGCCTGGAGGCGCCGGGAAAAGCCCCGGAGCCCGTGGAGGCGGAGGCGCCACGGCGCTCGACGGCTCCATCGTCTCCGCGCAGTGATCGCGGCCCGCGCTGGCCGGCGGACTTGCAGGTGGTCGAGGAGATCATCGATCCCGAGCCGGTCAAGGCGTGCCCTGATGCGTGGCGCTGCATCGGCGAGGAAGTCACCGTGCAGCTCGACTACGAGCCGGCGCGCTTTTTCAAACGCCACCTCGTGCGGCGCAAGTATGTGCGGCGCGATCATCCCTTCGCCGCGCCGATCCTCGCGCCGCTGGACACGCTGCAGGAGCGTTCCATCGCAGCACCCGGCTTGCTGGCGGCGGTCATCGTCGGAAAATACGTCGATCACCTGCCGCTCTACCGCCAGGAACAAATCTTTGCGACCCGCCACCGCGTGAGACTGCCGCGCCAATGCGTGGCGCGGTAGCGCCCTCCTGCATAACGCGGAGCGCACTTTGCACCGCAGCCGGAGCTGCAAACGATGGCGCAGTGGATGGGCATGGTCGCCGACTGGCTGCGGCCGATCTACGAGCAGATCCGCACCGGAGTGCTCGGCGGCGGATACGTGCAGATCGACGAAACGCCGATCGAATACCTCGAACCTGGCAACGGGCAAACCAAGCTCGGATATCTGTGGACCTGCGCGCGTCCTGGAGGCGACACCGTCTTCACCTGGCACGTGAGCCGTGCCGCCGCGTGCCTGGAAAGCATCATCCCGCGCGACTGGCGCGGCAAGATCCAGAGCGACGCCTACGCCGCCTACATGGCATTCGTGCGCCGGCACAACGCCGCCGCCGGAGCCCAGGCCATCGTGCTCGCCGCCTGCTGGGCGCACGTGCGTCGCGCCATCTTCGAAGCCCGCGAAAGTGACCCGCGCATCTGCGGCTGGCTGCTCGGTCAAATCGCATTGCTCTACTGCATCGAAGCACACCTGCGCGCCTGCAAAGCCGGTCCGAATCTGCGCCAGGCCGTGCGCGCCGCGCACAGCGCCCCAATCCTGCGCCGCATCCACGCCGCGCTCCAACTCATCCGCGGCCGATACCTCCCGCAGAGCGCGATGGGCAAAGCCATCACCTACACCCTGGACCTCTGGCCGGAACTGGAGATCTTCCTGAGCGACGGACGCGTCGAGATCGACAACAACGGTGTGGAGAACGCGATCCGGCCCACCGCGCTGGGAAAGAAGAACTGGCTGTTCATCGGAGCCGCGCACGCCGGGGAACGCGGAGCCATCCTCTACACGATCGTGGAAAGCTGCCGTCGCCGCGGGATGGATCCCATCGCCTACCTGAGTGACGTGCTCACTCGCCTGCCCAAGATGACCACCGGCCAGATCCCCGATGTCACCCCCGAAGCCTGGGCCAAGGCCCAGAGTCAAGGCCGCAAATCGCGACCCGCTGCATAAGTTCCGTAGCTGTCTGGCTACGCAATCTACGACTTCAGCAGCCGGTCAACCTGCGCTGTCAACGAAAACCGTACGGCACTGGGGCGGACGCTTACGTTGTTTTGAGAAGCATTGGTTGTTGTTGTTGATTGAAACTTCAGTCGGTGAATGCCTAGATACACAGTTTCAAACTGTGTTG
>JBKJTX010000267.1:0-13543 GCA_046590315.1 Ramlibacter sp.
CCACGGCTTGCGCATCGTGCGATTCGAAGGCCGCCTTGACTTCGGGGCCCACCTCGAAAGCATTGGGCCCTATGCAGGGACCCAGCCAGGCGAGCATGCGTGAGGTCGGCACACCGCAATCGCGCGCCAGCGATCCGCAAACCGATTCCAGCACGCCCCCGCCCTGCTTGCCTGCCAGGCCGCGCCATCCTGCATGCGCTGCAGCGACCGCACGGCCGTCGTCGGTGGTGATCAAGACCGGTAGACAGTCCGCGACCATGATGGTGCAGGCGACACCGGGCGCCGACACAACGCAGGCATCGGCCTCCGTTCCGTCGGGTGTCGCGCGCTGCAGTTGCGCCGTGCGCTGGCCGTGCACCTGAGCCAGGAACACCGGTCTGGCTTGAATGGCATCCGCGAATATCTTGCGATTGGTTTCCACCAGCTCGGCCGCGTCGCGGACATGGTCGCCCAGGTTGAGGCTCTCGTAAGCGCCAGACGAGACCCCGCCTGCTCGGGTCGTGCAGATTGCGCGCACGCGGGCCGGCGCCGGCCAGTCGGGCGTGAGCCAACCGACGGGCCACGCCATATCAGGCCTCGTTGTCCGGGCAGTTCGAAGGCTGGGCCTTCAAAAACGCCGGGTGCTTCATGCAGGCTTCGAACGCGGCCATGGTCCGCGGAAGACCGTCGAAGGGCGTGTCGACGCGCCGGCCATTAAAAATCTGTGGCACGAGAAGGCAGTCTGCCAACGTTGGCGTGTGGCCGTAGCAATAGGTGGCAGGCGGCAACTGTCCCAGCTCACGCTCGAAGGCTTCCAGGCCATCCCGCACCCAGTGGCGATACCAGTTGTTCTTGGTCTCTTCATCCAGCTTGAGTTCACGCACCAGGTACTTGAGCACGCGCAGGTTGTTCAGGGGGTGAATCTCGCAGGCGACGAGTTGCGCGAGTGCGCGAACCTGGGCCCGGCCCAGCGGATCGCGCGGCAGCAGTGGCGGTTCCGGATGCGTTTCGTCGAGGTACTCGATGATGGCCATCGACTGCGCCAGGTGGTCACCTGCATCCGTTACCAGCGTGGGCACGAGCTGCGTCGGCGATACAGCAGCGTAGGCCGGCTGTCGCTGCTCGCCCTTGACCAGATGCACCGGGATGTAGTCGTAGCCGAGGCCCTTGAGTTCCAGCGCGATGCGGACGCGGAACGAAGCGGAGGAGCGGAAGTAGTTGTACAGCTTCATGGTCGGCGAAGCATAAACCGATCCTGCGCGGGGGATGTCGTCGCTCGTCCGGGCAGGCTTTACACTGAATTCGGATTTCGTCAGATCGTGAAGGAGCCCCATGAAAGCCGAACAGAACGAGTTGCTCACGCGCGTCGGCCCCGGCACGGCCTGCGGCGCGGTGATGCGCAGCTACTGGCAGCCGGTGGCGCTCGCGGATGAGTTCGATCCCAAGTTGGATCCGCTGATGGCGACGCGGCCGGTCAAAGCGGTGCGCGCACTGGGACAGAACTTCGTGCTATTCAAGGATGCCGCGGGCGCATGGGGCCTGCTGGACCGCGACTGCCCGCACCGCGGCGCGGACCTTTCATTCGGCCGTAATGAAGGCGATGGCCTGCGCTGCCCCTTCCACGGATGGAAGTTCGACGTGACAGGGGCGTGCCTGGAAACGCCTGCCGAGCCCGCCGGCAGCAAGCTGTGTGAGCGCATTCGCCAGCGCAGCTATCCGGTAATCGAAAAGAGCGGCATCGTCTTCGCTTGGCTGGGCGACGAAGGCAACTCGCCACCGCCTTTTCCCGAGTTCGATTGCTTCGCCGCACCTGCATCGCACACCTTCCCCTTCAAAGGTCTGTGGCAATGCAATTGGCTGCAGGCTTTCGAGGTGGGCATCGATCCCGCGCACCCTTCGTTCCTGCACCGGTTCTTGCAAGATGAAGCCTTGGCGGACATCGGCGATAACGCGGCGGGCAAGCAGTTTCGCAGTGCCAGCGCGGGCGAGTTCGGTGGTGAGCGCTGGCCGATGACACGCATCATGCGCGAGTTTCACCAGCCCGAGATCAGCTTCGAGCCCATGCCTTGGGGCATGCAGCTCACGGCATTGCGGCCGATGACGCCGGAGCTCACGCACGTGCGCGTAACGCAGGCTATTTTTCCCCATACCTTTGTGATACCGCTGTCGGAAACGCTCACCATCACGCAGCTGCACCTGCCGGTGGACGACACCCACACCTATTGGTATTCGGTGTTCACCAGCTTTGCGGGGCCGGTGGACAAGGAGGCGATGCGCAACCAACGCCTGCAATACATCACCCTGCCCGACTACATCCCCAAAGCTGGCCGGCACAACCACTGGGGCTTCAATCCCGAGGAGCAGCGCACGCAGACCTACCTGGGCATGGGCGAGGACGACATCAACCTGCACGACCAATGGGCCGTAGAGAGCATGGGGCCGATCCAGGACCGCACCCGCGAACACCTGGGCACCAGCGACAAAGTGATCATGGCCAACCGTCGCGTGTTGCAAAAGGCGATCGAGACAGTTCAGGCGGGTGGCGCGGCGCCCGGCGTGGCCGATGCGGCGCAGGCGGGCGCCATGCGTGGACCCGATACGGTAGACGGCATCGCACCGGCTGGCGAATGGCCGCAGTGGTGGCGCGCACAGGTCCGCGCCAAGCGCGAAGGAGCGCCTTGGACCGACAAGAGCGTGACGGCCCCGGTTGCTGCATGACAAGCTTCGCGCAGCGCTGTGGCGTCCACGACGCCGAGCGTGAAGAGGCCCTCAAGCGCGCAGCGCGGTTGATCGACGCATCCGGGCTGGAGCTGGTGCGCTTCGTCTGGTGCGACCTGCACGGCACGACGCGCGGCAAGACGCTGGTGGCATCTGCCGCCGTGCGGGCGATGCACGAAGGCGTCGGCATGGTGAGCTCGCTGATGCTGAAGGACAGTTCAGACCGCACCGCCTTCAAGATCTTCGAGCCGGGCGGAACGGCCGACCTGCCAGGGTTCGAATTCGCGAGCAACCTGGTGCTCCTGCCCGACCCCGAAAGTTTCCGGCAGTTGCCGTGGGCGGCGTCCACCGGATGGATGCAGGCACAACCGTGGTTTCAAGACGGACAGCCGGTCGAGATCGACACGCGGCGTGTGCTGCAGCGCGCTTTGAGCCGCCTCGCGGGCGCCGGCTTCACGCTGAAGTGCGGATTGGAGATCGAGTTCTACATCTACCGCGTCGAAAACACGCAGGCGCAGCTGGACCCGGAGCAGGCGAGTTGGCCCGGCGCCCCGCCCGCAGTCTGCATGATTCACCCCGGCTATAACCTGCTGAACGACGGCTGGTATGACATGGCCGAAGAGCCGCTGCGCATCGTGCAGCACACTGCGCAGGCGCTTGGGCTGCCGCTGCTCTCGCTGGAAATCGAGCTGGGGCCGAGTCAGGTCGAAGCTGTGTTCGAAGCCACCGACGCGCTTACCGCCGCCGACCACATGGTGCTGTTTCGCAATTCGGTCAAGCAGGCGCTGCGGCGCGCGGGCTACCACGCAAGCTTCATGTGCCGACCGCCCTTTCCCAACATCATGTCCAGTGGCTGGCACCTGCACCAGTCGCTACTCGATGCGAAGACAGGCCGCAACGTCTTCAGGCGCGAAGCACCGGCCGAAGGCACGACGCTGTCCGACGCCGGCTTCACACTTTCGAAGACGGGTGAACACTACCTGGCAGGCCTGCTGGCCCACGGCCGTGGCATGGCGGCATTCTGCACGCCGACGGTGAATGGCTTCGGCCGTTTCCAGCCCCATGCCCTCGCGCCGCAGTCGGTGCTGTGGGGCCGCGACAACCGCGGTGCGCTGTTGCGCGTGCTTGGTGGCTGCGGCGATGAAGCGACCCGGATCGAGAACCGCATCGGCGAGCCGGCGGCGAATCCTTACCTCTATGTGGCGGCGCAGATTCACGCCGGGCTGGACGGGATGGAGAGAAAGCTACAAGCTCCACCCGCGACGGACGCACCCTACGGGGCTCAGGGCGCCAAGCTTCCGACCAGCCTCGGTGAGGCGTTGGAAGCGCTCCAGGCCGATGCGGCACTCACGGCCGGTTTCGGCCAAAGCTTCATCAACTACTTCACGCGCATCAAGCAAGCGGATCAGCAGCGCTGGGAGCAAGCCGAGGACAAGGACGAGTTCCAGCGGCGCGAATACTTCAGCCGGACCTAGCGACATGATCAAAGTCCACTTGGTCGCGGCGGATGGTGAGGCGATAGCGCTGGAGTGCAAGCCGGGCCAGAGCCTGATGCACGCCGCAGTTGCCGTCAACGTTCGTGGCATCGACGCCGATTGCGGCGGCATGATGACCTGTGGCACATGCCACGTCTATGTGCGCGAACCCATCGCGGGCCAGTTGCCCGAACCCGGCCCCGAAGAGCAAAGCATGCTTAATTTAACCGCTACGGCAAGGCAGGCCAACAGCCGTGTGTCGTGCCAGATTCAGCTCACCGATGCGATAGACGGTCTTGTGGTCGACTTGCCGCCTAACCAGCATTGACTCACTTTGGCCCGCATTCCTATTCACCGTCGTGCCTGCTCACCAACTTACCCAGAAGTGCGACAAGCTGTTCCCGTTCCGCGGTGTCCAGCGGCGCCACGATGCGGGCCTGCGTCTTCGAAACAGACCGCTTCATCGCCTGCGCCGCGCGTTCGCCCCGCGGGGTGACCCACAACAATTTTCGTCGGCGGTCCTGAACATCAGGCTCACGCCGCACCCAGCCCTTGGCCTCCAGGCGCCCGATAACCGAGCCGAACGTTGCGGCGTCGAACGCCACCTTCCCCGCCAGCGTCACCTGGTCCTCCCCGGGGTCGTCCATCAGCGCGTTGAGGATGGCGAACTGGACCGGCGTAACGTCGAACTGCGCCGTCTCCTCCATGAAGATCGCGACTGCGCGCTGGTGCGCTCGGCGGATGAGGTGGCCCGGCGCATGCTGGAAATCGAAGCTCTTGGGCATGCGGCCAGTGTAGCGACGCATCCGCCTTGCACGGGCGCGACATAGTATGTATGCTTAGCATTTGCCTTAGCTGAGTGAATCTTCCATGCCACAACCGTTGAACGTGCTCATTGCCGGCGGCGGCATCGGCGGGCTGGCGGCGGCCTACGTACTGGCACGAGCCGGCCAGCAAGTCACGGTGCTTGAGCAGTCGCCAGCGTTCGGAGAGATCGGCGCCGGCATCCAGCTCGGGCCCAACATCTTCAGGATGTTCGACTACCTCGGCCTCACTGATGAGATCAATCGCGTCGCTTTCTTCCCGCCGGGCCTCGGCATGAATGATGTGCGCACCGGCGAGACAGTGGTGCGGGTGCCTCTAGGGGAAACCGCGATCGCCGCGTACGGGTTTCCGTACGGCGTGATCTATCGCGCGGACTTGCATCAGGTTTTTCTTAATGCGTGCAAGGACTTGCCCAATATTTCCTTGCGCACCTCGAGCAAGGTCGAATCGTTCCACCAGGAAGGCGCAGGGGTACAGGTCCTGCTGGCGAATGGCGAGACGCTCAGCGGCGATGCGCTCATCGGCGCCGACGGGCTTTGGAGCCGCATTCGTGAAGCGGTGGTGGGCGATGGCAAGCCGCGCGTGTCTGGCCACGTCGCCTACCGCGCCGTGCTCAAGCGCGAAGAGGTCCCCGCGCATCTTTGGAGCGACGACGTTGTGCTGTGGGGCGGCGAGAAGACGCATCTCGTGCACTACCCGCTGCGGCGAGGCGAGCTCTTCAACCTCGTCGCCGTGTTCCACAGCAACAAGTACGACGAAGGTTGGAATACCTTTGGCGACACGGCCGAACTCAACGAGCGCTTCGCCGACGCAGTGCCCCAGGTTCGCGATCTGCTAGGCAAGATCGAGACCTGGAAGATGTGGGTGTTGTGCGATCGGGAGCCGGTACAGAACTGGACCGACAAACGCGTCACCCTGCTTGGCGATGCCGCGCACCCCATGTTGCAGTACCTTGCGCAAGGCGCGGGACAGGCGATCGAAGACGCCGTCGTGTTGGGTGAAGCCTTACGCCACGCCGACGGTGATGTGGGGTTGGCGTTCCAGAAATACCAGGAAGCGCGTTACTTGCGCACAGGCCGCGTTCAGCTCACTTCTCGTTTTTACGGGGACATCTACCACGCGGCGGGCGTCCAACGCGAGCTGCGCAACCGCATGTTCCAAAGTGGCACGGAGTCGGCGGGTTTCGCCGGCCTTAAGTGGATGTACCAGGGCATTGACCTGGATCAGCTCTTCGAATGACACGCACCCACCTCACTGAACCCAGCCGCGAAACGCCGGTCATGGGCGACTACGAAGTCGTTGTCCTGGGCGGCGGGCCGGCCGGCATTGCCGCGGCCGTGGCAGCCTCGCGTGCGGGCCGCTCGACGCTGCTCGTCGAACGCTATGGTTTTCTCGGGGGCATGGGCACCGCCGCAGGCGTCACCAACTTCTGCGGGCTGCATGCCAATGTGCATGGCGACATCCGTCAAGTCGTTCACGGCGTCGCCGATGACCTGCTGTCGCGCATTGACCGCCTGGGCGGCCTGAATGCGCCGCACAACCTGTTCGGCAAAACGGTGGCGCAGGCATATGACACGGCTGCGTACAAAATCGCGGCAGATGACCTGATGGCGTCGGCGGGTGTTCAGGTACTGTTCCATGCGCTTGCTGCGGGCGTCTTGATGGAGTCCCCAGAGCGCGTACGAGCGCTGCTGCTGGAAACGAAGTCGGGCCGCGTCGCGGTGACTGCACGCGCCTTTATCGACTGCTCAGGCGATGGCGACCTTGCAGCCTGGGCTGGCGCGCAGTACGACAAAGGCGATGGCGCCGGCAACATGCTCTATCCGTCGACGATGTTCCGACTCAATGGGGTGGATCCGCAGCGTGCCGGCAAGGCCTGGGAAGTCATCCCCCAACTGATGCTCGAAGCCGAAGCGGCCGGCCGCTTCCAGTTTCCGCGCAAGACGCCGATCGTGCGCCCGCAAAAGAGCGGCATTGAGTGGCGAGTGAACCTGACCCAATTGGCCAACGCGCAGGGCAACGCCATGGACGGCACCGACGCGCTCGAGCTGAGCGAAGCCGAGGCGCTGGGCCGCCGCCAGATTGCGAGCGTGTCAGCTTTCCTGAAGGAAGTGCCGGGCTTCGAGAACTCGTACATCGTCGACATTGCGCCCCAGGTGGGCATCCGCGAAACGCGGCGCGTGAGGGGCCGCTACATACTGACGGAAGCCGACGTGCTCGAGTGCGCCAGCTTTGCGGACACCATCGGCGTGAACGGCTGGCCGCTGGAGCTGCACTTAAAGGGCGACGTTGAATTCCGTTGGCCCAAGATTCCGGAAAGCCGCGGCTTCAACCACCTGCCCTACCGCATGACGGTCCCCCTGGGCCTGGACAACCTCTGGGTCGCGGGACGCTGCGCATCGATGACCCATGAGGCGCAGTCGGCCGCGCGGGTCACAGGCGCTTGCTTCGTGATGGGCCAAGCGGCCGGAACCGCGGCAGACCTCGCGCTCGCGAACAACGCCAAGGCGTTCGACGTTGACGTGACAGTGCTGCAGGCGCGGCTTGAACTGGACGGCGCGTACCTCGGAAGAAGCTGGTAGCAGCGCCCCAAAAAGGAGACATCCCCATGAATGCACCGCACCCCACGGCCTTACTGCGTGAGCAGTTGTACCGCGACATGGCCCCGCTGCACCTCACGCCGCTGTGGGACGTGCTGCACGCCCTCGTTCCACCGCAACCGGCCTCGCCTTGCGTTGCCGCCCTCTGGAAGTACGACCAGGTCAGGCCATTCCTGATGCGCGCCGGCGAAGCGATCACGGCGGAAGAAGCGGTGCGACGTGTATTGATTCTGGAGAACCCCGCCTTGCGCGGCCAGTCGGCCGTGACGCAATCGCTCTACGCTGGGCTGCAATTGATCCTGCCCGGCGAGGTCGCGCCGGCGCACCGCCATACCCAAAGTGCCTTGCGCTTCATCGTGGAAGGTTCGGGCGCTTACACCGCCGTCGACGGCGAACGCGCCACGATGCGGCCGGGCGACTTCATCATCACCCCGAGCTGGACCTGGCACGACCACGGGAATGAGGCCAGCGAGCCCGTGGTGTGGCTGGACGGCCTGGATATCCCGATGATTCGGTTTTTTGACGCAGGGTTCGCCGAGAACGCCAACGAAAAGTCGCAGAGCGTAGCGCGCGTCGAGGGCACCAGCTTCGCCCGCTACGGCCACAACATGGCGCCGGTTCGGCACGACGCGCCCTTCGGCCTGAGTTCGCCCATCTTCAGCTATCCCTACGAGCGCAGCCGCGAAGCCCTGGAGCGGCTGGAGCGCGACGCGCCTGTCGATGCGTGGGACGGCGTCAAACTGCGCTACGTGAATCCATCGACCGGCGGCTCGCCGATGCCAACCATGGCGGCCTTCATGCAGAAGCTGCCGGCGGGCTTCGCTGGCAAGCCCTGGCGGCAGACCGACGGCGCGGTGTACAGCGTCGTCGAAGGCGAAGGTGAAGCGGTCATCGAAGCAGCAGGGCAGACGGAGCGTTTTCAGCTTTCGTCGCGCGACCACTTCGTTGTCCCGTCATGGCACACTGCCCGCTTCTCGTCGGAGAGCGGTTGCGTGTTGTTCAGTTATTCCGATCGGCCGGTGCATCAGGCGCTGGGGATTCATCACGAAGAAAGGCTGTCATGAGCTACGTTTTCAGTCCCGCGCCAGCCGCGTCCGTTCCCGTGCTGGGCCGCGCTGAGCGCTACCCCGTGCATCGCATCTACTGTGTGGGACGCAACTATGAAGAGCACGCGAAAGAGATGGGTTTCACCGGACGCGAGCCGCCTTTCTTCTTTCTGAAGCCTGCCGACGCAGTGGTGCCTGTTGCCAAAGGCGAGACAGGGTCGATGGCCTATCCCGCCCTCACCAAGAATCTGCATCACGAGATCGAATTGGTCGTGGCGATCGGCATCGGGGGTAAAAACATTTTGGCCGCCGACGCGCAGAAACACATTTACGGCTATGCCGTCGGCCTGGACATGACGCGGCGCGACTTGCAGGGTGAAATGAAAAAGCAAGGCCGGCCCTGGTGTATCGGCAAGGCCTTCGACCAATCCGCGCCCATCGGGCCGATTACGCCAGCGGCGCAGGCGGGGGATGTCGCCAATGCCGAAATTTACGTGCAGGTGAACGGGCAGGACCGGCAGCGCAGCAACGTTTCCAAACTGATCTGGAACATCGGGGAGACCATCGAGCACCTGTCGGCCGCCTGGGAGCTGCAGCCTGGCGACTTGATCTACACCGGCACGCCCGAAGGCGTGGCCGCGGTTGTTTCTGGAGACACGCTGGTGGGAGGGGTCACGGGTCTGGGAACGCTGGCTATTCGCATCGGCGCGGACTGAAAACCGCTGCGCGATCATCGAACGCCTTGTTCGATAATCGCGCAGGTCCACCGCGAAATACAGGGCTCGCCGCTGGCGAGGCCCGATCATTCCAGCAAAGAGGAGAATCGCTTGCGTGCATTGGACAACCTGGCCAGGGTCTGCGCGATCCTGGCGGGCGTGCTGCTCACAGTCATCACGCTGATCACGTGCGTGAGCCTCATTGGGCGCAACTTGTTCGGTGCCACGCTCGCGGGCGACTTCGAATTGACCGGGGTCGCGGCCGGTGCGGCCATCGCCCTCTTCATGCCCTGGTGCCAGCTGCGGCGCGGCAACATCATCGTTGACTTCTTCACCGCCAAAGCGAGCGAAACGACCCAACAGCGCCTGGACCGCATTGGCGCCTTTCTGCTCGCGCTCACCATGGGGCTGCTCGCCTGGCGCGCCGTCCTGGGAGGGCTCAACGCATTCACCACACGATCCGGCACCATGATGCTGGGATTCCCAGAATGGATTGTGTACGCCGCTATGGTGCCTCCGCTCGGGCTGACGGCGTTGATTGGTCTGGTGCAAGCTGCTCGCGGGCTTGAGTGGGAGACAACACCTTGAGCCCGCTGGTTCTCACACTATTGATCTTCGGCATGATGCTGGGGCTGATGGCGATTCGAACGCCCATCGCAGTGTCGATGTTCGTCGCCGGCTGCATCGGCTATGTGTTGCAGGCCGGCTGGGCACCACTTGCGAGCTTTCTCAACACACAAGCTTTCGCCCGCTTTGCGAGCTACGACCTCTCAGTCATCCCCCTCTTCATTCTGATGGGCAACTTCGCCACGCAGGGGGGCATTTCCAAAGCACTGTTCGGCTTTGCCAGCGCGGTGATGTCCCGCTTCAAGGGCGGCCTCGCCATGGCGGCCGTGCTGGCCTGCGCGGCGTTCGGCGCCATTTGCGGATCGTCGGTCGCCACCGCCGCCACAATCACATCCGTCGCGCTGCCCGAGATGAAGCGCCATGGCTATTCCGGACGGCTCGCCACCGGGACGCTTGCCGCAGGCGGGACGCTGGGCATCCTGATTCCGCCGTCGGTCCCGCTCGTCATCTACGCCATCCTGGCCGAGCAGAACATCGCGAAGCTGTTCGCCGCGGCCATGATTCCCGGCATCATCGCGATGGTCGGCTACATGATCGCCATTGCAATCTACGTGCGCGTGGTACCCGGTCATGCACCCGAGCATGATGAGGCGCCCAAGCTCACACTCGACGCCGTGATGGGAATCCTCCCCATCGCCATCGTTTTCACCATCGTGTTCGGCGGAATCTACGGGGGGCTATTCACGCCGACTGAAGGCGCTGCGGTCGGTGCGGCTTCCACTTTTGTCGCAGCACTTATCAAGCGCGAAATCAGCTGGGCCAAATTCAAGCAGTGCTTCTACGCGACGGCCGAGAGCTCCGCCATGATCTTCATGATCTTCATCGGCGCGGATCTCATGAACTCGGCGCTGGCGCTGACGCAGGTGCCCAACCAACTGGCGGCCGTCGTGGGCAGCTGGGGACTTTCGCCCGTCGCAGTGGTTGCCGCAATCCTCCTCTTCTACGTGGTGCTGGGCGCCGTCATGGACGAGCTCTCGATGATCCTGCTCACCATCCCGATCTTCTTCCCGATGATCATGGGCCTGGACTTCGGGATGCCCAAGGAATCGGTGGCGATCTGGTTCGGGATCATGGTGCTGATGACGGTGGGATTCGGCTTGCTCGCACCGCCCGTGGGCCTGAATGTCTATGTGGTGAACGGCATGGCGAAAGACGTTCCCATCGCGGAGAGTTACCGCGGCGTCATGCCCTTTCTCATCAGTGACACGTTGCGCACGCTGTTGCTGCTGTTTTTTCCGTCGATCTCGCTGTGGCTGGTGAAGTACCTCAATTGAGGGAAAGCCCGGAAGTCCCCGGGCGCATCCGTACGTTAAGTTAGCACCTTCCCTGGAGAACAACATGATCCAACGCCGCACCCTTCTCAAGTCCTCCGCCGCGGCCGTGGCGTTGGGCGCGCCGGCCCTCAGTGGCTTCGCGCAGCAGGCAGTCACCCTGAAGTTTCACACTTTCATGGCGCCGCAATCGAATGTGTGGCTCACCATGCACAAGCCCTGGATGGAAAAGGTGGAAAAAGAATCGGGCGGCCGAATCAAGTTCGAAGGCTATCCAGCGATGCAGCTGGGCGGCACACCGGTGCAACTGTTCGATCAGGCCAAAGACGGAGTCGTGGATATCTCGTGGACGCTCCCCGGCAACACCGCCGGCCGCTTTCCCCGCATAGAAGTGTTCGAACTGCCCTTCGTCATGAACAACGCCGAGGCAACTTCCAAGGCCTATTGGGAGTACGTGCAAACGATGGCGCCGGACGAGTTCAAGGACGTTCAGGTGCTCGCCTTGCATGTGCACGGCCCGGGCGTATTCCACACCAAGGACCGGCTGGTGAAGCATGCCGACGATCTGAAGGGCATGAAGCTGCGCGGCCCGACTCGCCAGATCACCAAGATGCTTGGCTACCTCGGCGCGACCCCTGTGGGCATGCCATTGCCCGCCATTCCCGATGCGTTGTCCAAGGGCACGATCGATGGCTGCGTCATTCCCTGGGAAGTGGTGCCTTCGGTCAAGGTGCACGAATTGACCAAGTTCCACAGCGAGTTCGATCCAGCGGGCGGCGCCCTCTACACCACCACCTTCGTGATGGGCATGAACAAGGCCAAGTACAACTCGCTTGCGCCCGACCTGAAGCAGGTCATCGACAACAACTCCGGTATGGCGACCTCGGCATGGCTCGGCAAAACCCAGCAGGGCAACGATCCCATCGGGCGCAAGTCAGCCGAGGAACGGAAAAACGCGATCTACACCATCCCCGCCCAAGACGCGCAGGAGTTCAAGCGCAAGGCCCGCCTGGTCGAGGTCGAGTGGATGGAAGACATGAACAAGCGCGGCTTCGACGGCAAAAAGCTGCTGGAGACCGCCAAGGCCCTGATCGAAAAGCACGGCAAGGGTGCGGCGGTGCCGGCGAAGAAAGCCTGAAGCCCAGCCGCGCGGACGCGGGCGCGTGCGTCGGCCCATTTCGCTTCCCCGTACACTGGCGTCCATGTCTTTTCGCACACCCATCAAGCACTGCCGCAATTGCGGCGTGGAAGTGATGTACCGGGTGCCGGACGACGGCGACACGCGGGAGCGGGCCGTCTGCCCATCCTGCGCCACCATCCATTACGAGAATCCCCTGAACGTAGTCGGCACCGTCCCTTTTTGGGGCGACCAGGTGCTGCTTTGCAAGCGCAACATCGAGCCACGCTGGGGCAAGTGGACGCTCCCCGCAGGCTTCATGGAGCTCAACGAGACGACGGCGCAAGGCGCCGCGCGCGAAACCGACGAGGAAGCCGGCGCGCAGATCGAAATGCAGGGGCTCTTCACGGTGCTGAGCGTCGCGCGCGTCGGCCAGGTGCATCTGTACTACATCGCCAAGCTGCTCAGCGACCGATTCGACCCCGGCCACGAAACGATAGAGGCGCGCCTGTTCACTGAGAGCGAAATTCCGTGGGAAGAACTCGCCTTTAAAACCGTGAAAGAAACGCTGCTTTGCTACTTCGAAGACAGGCGCCGCGGCGCCTTCACGGTGCACAGCATCGACATCGTTTGATTAGCTTGGTTCCCCCGCAGGGGCACCAGGCAGCACGAAACAACGTGCAGTGCAGCCTCTCATGAAAAATTTGCGGCCTCGCCGCAAATTTTTTCACTGATCAGACCACTTGAAAAACGCGCAGCGTTTTTCAAGTGAACGTCATTGGCGCTGCTTGCTTTCTTCGCGCAGCCTGACTTCCTCGCGCCGCTTGACGCACAGGGGATGGTTGCGCACCCCGGCCTTGTCGCAATGCTCGGCCAAGCAGAACTCCTTGGACAGGAAGAACTTGTCCTTGCAGGAATCCACCGCGCTGAGCGCCGCCGCATTGGAGCTGGGCGCTGGCCCCGTCTCCTCGCGCGGAGTGACGGGCGCAGGCGCCAGCGGTCGCGCGGACTCGACCACCATGGGCGCGGAGGGGACAGATTTGGGTTTGATTGCGCTGGCCGCTCGGCGCGGTGCACTCGGTCGGGCGGCCGGCACACTGGCGGCCGGCGCGGCGATGCTGGCCGCCGCCGGTTCGGTGACGATCACGAACGCCGGCGCCGGCGCCGGC
>JBKJTX010000281.1:0-6050 GCA_046590315.1 Ramlibacter sp.
AGCTGCCCTCGGTCTTTGCGTCCAACGCCATCAAGGCGTCGGAACATGGTGCCAGCAATGGCCTGAAGCCCCCGGTGGGCCAGACCGCGACACCGGCGTCGCGACTGCCCACGGCCAGCACGCTGTCGGAAGACAACGGCTCGCAGAAGACCGGCAGCGTCGCGCCGGAAGGCGTCAACGCGACGATCGGGCCGCTCGATCGCGTACGCGTCGACTCGTCGGGCCAGGTCCTCACCACCAACCAGGGCGTGGCGATCGCCGACAACCAGAATTCGCTGAAGGCCGGTCCGCGCGGCCCGGTGCTGCTGGAAGACTTCATCCTGCGCGAGAAGATCACGCACTTCGACCACGAGCGGATCCCTGAACGCATCGTGCATGCCCGCGGCTCGGGCGCGCATGGATTTTTCGAATGCTACAAGCCGGTGACCGATATCACCAAGGCGGCGCCATTTCAGAAAGCCGGAAAGATCACGCCGGTGTTCGTGCGCTTCTCCACCGTGCAGGGCGAGCGCGGCTCGAAAGACACGGCCCGCGATGTGCGCGGTTTTGCGGTGAAGTTCTATACCGACGAGGGCAACTGGGATTTGGTCGGGAACAACATCCCGGTATTCTTCATCCAGGACGCCATGAAATTTCCGGACCTGGTGCATGCTGTGAAGCCGGAGCCGCACCACCAAATGCCCCAGGCCGCCAGCGCACACGACACCTTCTGGGACTTCGTGTCGCTGATGCCGGAATCGACGCACATGCTGATGTGGGTGATGAGCGACCGCGCCATCCCGCGCAGCTACGCCACCATGCAGGGTTTTGGTGTGCACACCTTCCGCATGGTCAATGAGGCAGGCGAGTCGGTGTTCGTCAAGTTCCATTGGACGCCGATTGCAGGCACGCATTCGCTGGTATGGGACGAGGCGGTGAAGATATCCGGTGCCGACCCCGACTATCACCGGCGTGACCTCTGGGAGCGTATCGAAGCGGGCAACTTTCCGGAATACGAACTGGCCCTGCAGGTCTTCACCGAAGAACAGGCTGAGCAGTTCAGCTTCGACATTTTGGACGCGACCAAGCTCATTCCCGAGGAGCTGGTGCCGCTGCGGCCGGTCGGGCGAATGGTGCTTAATCGCAACCCGGACAACTTCTTCGCAGAGACCGAGCAGGTCGCTTTCTGCACCGCTCACGTGGTGCCCGGTATCGACTTTTCGAACGACCCGCTGCTGGCGGGCCGGATTCACTCATACGTCGACACCCAGATCTCGCGTTTGGGCGGGCCGAACTTCCATGAGATCCCGATCAATTCCCCGATCGCGCCCGTACACAACAACCAGCGCGACGGCATGCACCGCCAGGCCATCCATCGTGGTCGCGTGTCTTACGAGCCCAACTCGTTGGCCGGTGGCTGCCCCTTCCAAGCCGGCGCTGCGCAGGGGTTCGTGTCGGTGCCGGCGCGCCTGCAGGCGCAGGACGAGCAGGCCAAGGTCCGCGCCAAGCCCGAGAAATTTGCCGACCACTACACGCAGGCGCGGCTGTTCTTCGAGAGCCAGACGCCGGTCGAGCAGGACCACATTGCCAATGCCTTCCGCTTCGAATTGTCCAAGGTCGCAGTGCCGGCGATCCGGAAACGAATGATCGCGTCGCTGCGCAATGCCTCCGAAGCACTGGCCCAAAAGGTGGCGATGGGCCTGGGCATGGATCCGTTGCCGGACGCGATGCCGCTGGCATTGGCCAGTCCCGCGCAGCCCGAAGTGACAAAGTCTCCAGCGCTTTCCTTGCTGGCGCGCCCTGGCGACGGCTCGCTCAAAGGCCGCAAGGTCGCCGTACTGGTTGCTCCCGGTGTGGAAGGCAAATCGCTGGCGCTGGTTCAGGTGGCTTTGCTGAAGCAAGGCGCAGTGGCGCGCCTGGTCGGCACGCGCATCGGCCAGATGCCCACTTCGGCGGGCGACATGATCGATGCGGACGCTTCGCTAGAAAACGAGCCTGGGTTCCTGTTCGATGCACTGGTGCTGCCCGACGGCGCCGAGGGCGTCGCAGCGTTGGCGCAGGACGGCCACACGCTGGAATTTATCAAGGACCAGTTTCGCCACTGCAAGACCATCCTGGCTTTGGGACTGTCCAGCGCGCTGCTGACGAAGGCGGGGCTTCCCGTCGCCATGGAGAAGAGTCAAGCGCAAGGGCCGACCGGCCTCATAGTGGCCGGCACATCGGACGCCCGTGAGGCTATTACTGCCTTCATCGCGGCGATGGCCAAGCACCGGCACTTCGGCCGCGAAATGGATCCGCCGCTGCTTTGATCTCGTTGCCGTGAAACACCTCTTCGTCGAATACGCGCGGCTTGCAGCGGGGCCGAAAGCAACCAGCGCCGACGAACGGCTGGCGCTCGCCCAGAAAATTTGCGACGAACTGACTGTGCACGCGCAGATCGAAGAGGAGATTTTCTATACCGCCTTGGGCGCGGCGGTTCCGGCGGCTACCGATCTTCTGGGCCAGGCGCAGGCCGAACACCAGGACGCCAAGGACATGATCGCGCAGATTCAATCCGTCGATGCTGCGGACGAGCAGCTGGACAATTTGGTGGCGCAGCTCAACCGCGCCATCGAGCACCACGTGAAAGAAGAGCGCGCCGACTTGTTCCCGAAGGCGCGTGCTGCTGCCAACTTGGACCTCGCTGCATTGGGCGCGCAACTGCGTGAGCGTCAATCGCAGCTACAGGCCGAGGTCGAGTCGGCGGCCTGACCCCATAGAAAAGCGGCCATCGGGGCCGCGGTCTCTGGATCCCGGATCGAGTCCGGGATGCCGTTCAATTCGTCACTCTACCTTCGCTTTGCCGCGCAGGTCTTCCTGGAACTTCGCCAGCTTCTGCTGCTGCAACTGCTGCGCGATTTGCGGCTTGACCTCGTCGAGCTTGGGCAGCTGCGCTTCGCGCACGTCATCCAGGCGGATCACATGCCAGCCGAACTGGGTCTTGATCGGCTCTTGTGTCATCTGACCCTTGTTCAGCTTGACCAGGGCCGCCGAGAATTCAGGCACATAGCTGGCGGCGCTGGCCCAGTTGAGGTCGCCTCCGTTGGCCCCGGACCCCGGGTCTTTGGATTGCTTCTTGGCGATGTCGTCGAACTTGCCACCCTTCTTGAGCGAGGCGATGATCGCCTTGGCCTCGCCCTCGTTTTCAACCAGCACGTGGCGCGCCCGGTATTCCTTGCCGCCATTGGCCGCGACGAACTTGTCGTATTCGGCCTTGATGTCGCCATCGCTCACCGGGTTGGCCTTCTGGTACTCCGAGAACAGTTCACGGATCAACAAGGTTTGGCGCGCGAGTTCCATCTGCGTCTTGAAATCGTCGGTGGCGTCCAGGCCGCGCTTTTGCGCTTCCTGCATGAAAATTTCGCGGGCGACCACTTCATCCTTCAGCTGGGCCTGTATCTCCGGGCCCACGGGGCGGCCGGTTTTTGCAAGCTGCGCCGCGAGGGCATCGACCCGAGCCTTGGGCACGGCTTTGCCGTTGACGATCGCCACGTTCTGGGCCGCGGCCGGGAAGGCGATGCTGATAAGGGCCGCCGCCAAGGCGGGCAAGAGGAAATGCTTCATGGGGAGTTCCGTGAGGAGTGAGTCAGAGGGTCTCGATCGCGAGGGCATGCAGACCCCGCTCGATAAAAACTTGCAGCGCATCATACACAAGGCGATGCCTCGCCACCCGGGAGTGGCCGGCGAAGAGCGGTGAGGCGATCCGTACCCGGAAATGGGTGCCAAATCCGCTGCCATCGGCGCCTGCGTGGCCCGCATGCGCCGCGCTCTCGTCAAGCACTTCGAGCTGGGTCGGCGCGAGGAGTTCCTCCAGGCGCTGCTGCAGTGCCTGCGCGGTGATCCCCGTACCTGCGATGCCGCTCACGGCTCGCGTGCCTCTTCGGTTTTCATGTAACGGCCCAGGTACAAGGCCTGCCCGATGACAAACAGCGCCATCAGGCCCATGCCACCGAACAGCTTGAAGTTGACCCAGGTGTCGGTGTCGTAGTTGTAGGCAACCCAGAGATTGACCACGCCCATGACGCTGAAGAATGCGATCCAGCTCCAGTTGGTGACCCGCCAGGCGACGTCCGGCAGTTCGAGCTGGGAGCCCATCAGCGACTTGAGCAGATTTTTGCGGAAGAACAATTGGCCCGCCGCCAAGGTCAAGCCCATCAGCCAATACAACACCGTCGGCTTCCATTTGATGAAAGTGTCGTTGTGGGCAATGATGGTTGCGCCCCCGAACACAACGATGACACCCAAGCTCACCCACTGCATCGGCTCGACCTTGCCGGTGCTGTGGCGCAGCCAGGCGATCTGCGCGATCGTCGCGACAATGGCCACGCCGGTCGCGACATAGATGCCCGCGAACTTGAATGCCACAAAAAACAGAATGATCGGGAAAAAGTCGAGAAGGAGCTTCATGCGCAGAGCTTACTTGCCTTGGTCTTGCGGGTGGAAGTCTAACGACGCCGAGTTCATGCAATAGCGCAGGCCCGTGTCGGTCGGCCCGTCGGGAAAGACATGGCCCAGGTGCGCGCCGCATTGGCCACAGACCGTTTCGGTTCGGACCATGCCGTGGCTCGCGTCCGTGATCTCCTTGATCGATCCGGGCAGCGCTTCTGAAAAGCTCGGCCAACCGCAGCCGGCGTCGAACTTCGTCCCGGAGTCGAAGAGCTTGTTGCCGCAGCAGATGCAGTGGTAGCTGCCATCGTCCCACACCGCTTCGTACTTGCCGGTGAAGGGCCGCTCGGTGGCAGCATGGCGTGTCACTTCGAAGGCGCCGCGCTCAGCACCTTTCTGTGCGAGCAGGGCTTTCCACTCGGCTTCGGTTTTTTCGGTCGGATAGGTCATGAGGAGCAGCTGATCTCGATCTGTTGGGCCCAGTCGGGCGGAAAGCCGGCCTTGTCGTCATACCCCGGGTGTTCATCAAATGGGGTTTGAACGAGGTCCAGCAAGGCTTCGACTTCGGAATAGTCTTTGAGTTTCGCTTGGCGGATGGCAATTTCGCCAAGGTGGTTGCGCAGCACGTATTTGGGATTGGTCGCCAGCATGAGAGCCGCTGCCTTACCAAGCTCTGCCTTACCCAGGCGCTCCGAATAGTGTAGCAACCAGGCGTCGAACGCGGGGCGATCCAGGAACAGGTCCCGCACGGACTCCACCGGGCCGCCCGCCGCGTGGTGCGACAGCCTGCGCCAGAAGATGGTGTAGTCCACGCGGTCCTTGGCCAGCAACTTGAGCGTGTTCTCGACCAGTTCGCGGTCGCCTTCCTGGACGTCCAGCAGGCCCAGCTTGGCGCGCATCAGCGCCTCGAGTTCGCGCGGGAAAACCGTCTTGTAAGACTCCAGAGCCGCCAGCGCGTGTTCCTGCTCGCCGATGAGCGGCAGCAGCGCCTGGCCGAGGCAAAAGAGGTTCCAGTAAGCGACGTTGGGCTGCTTGTTGTACGCGTAACGGCCTTGCTCGTCGCTGTGATTGCAGATGTGGCCGGGGTCGAAGGCGTCCAGAAACTGGAACGGGCCGAAGTCTATGGTCAGGCCCAGAATGCTCATGTTGTCGGTGTTCATCACGCCATGGCAAAAGCCCACGGCCTGCCACTGCGCCACCATCGCGGCCGTGCGCTCGCTGACCTGTTCGAGAAAGGCTGCATAAGCGTTGCCGCCGAACTGGACCGTGGTGCGGCAGGCGGGATAAAACTTGTCGATCACGTAGTCCGCGAGTTTGCGCAGCTCATCGACCTGGTTGCGGGCCGAGAAATGCTCGAAGTGTCCGAAGCGGATGAAGCTGGGGGCGACCCGCGTCACCACGGCGGCCGTCTCGATCTCTTCGCGCCGGATCGGCGCGTCCGAACCCGTCACCAGCAGCGCACGTGTGGTCGGGATGCCCAGGCCATACATGGCCTCGGAGCCCAGAAACTCGCGAATGCTGGAGCGCAACACGGCGCGGCCGTCGCCCATGCGCGAGTAAGGCGTGAGGCCGCTGCCTTTGAGCTGAACCTCTTGCCTTCCATCGGCGCTGGGCAGGTCCCCCAACAGGATTGCGCGGCCATCTCC
>JBKJTX010000041.1:0-5384 GCA_046590315.1 Ramlibacter sp.
GGTTTCCGACGGCAGTGACGGTCAGCAGGCCCGCGCTGGCCAACGAAGCCAGCTCCCTTTGAACAGCCCCGGTTCCCGATTGGGCGAGCGAGACCACTTCATTGCCGAAAAAGCTTCGTTCCGGATTGCCGAAAAGCAAGGCAAGGACACGCTGCCGAACGCGCGGAAACAGCGCATCGGAGAGACCGGTTGAAGCGGGTCGGATGTCTTGCGTTCCCATATTGGGTTCGATCATACCCAATATGGGGTTCCTGATCAAGGTGTGGCATCCTGCGCCCCATGCCCACCTTCACCGTCCACCACATCCCCGTCTGCCCCTTCAGCCAGCGGCTGGAGATTTTGCTCACGCTCAAGGGCCTGCGCGACAAGGTGAAGTTCAGCGTGGTGGACATCACCCGGCCGCGGCCGCCCGAGCTGCAGGCGCTGATGCGCGGCACCACGTCGCTGCCGATCGTGGTGGGTGACGACGGCCGCGTGCTCAAGGAGAGCCTGGTCATCCTGAATTACTTCGAGGCGATTTTTGGCGAGAGGCCGGTGGCGCAGCAGGACCCGTGGCGCCGCGCCATCGAGAACCTGATGGTGACTTTGGAGGGCGCCTTCACCACGCAGGGCTACGTGATGGTGATGAACCAGGACATTGCCAAGCGCGACGCGATGCGCGAGGGCATGTTGAAGCAATACGCGCGGCTCAATGACTTCTTGATGGAGCACGCGCCCGAGAGAACCTGGCTGTTCGATGAATTCGGCTGGGCAGAAACGGTGTTCACGCCGATGTTCATGCGCTTCTGGTTTCTGGAGTACTACGAAGACTTCGAGCTGCCCGACACGCAAGCCTATGCACGCGTGAAGCGCTGGCGCGACGCCTGCCTGGCGCACCCGGCGGCGCAGCAGGTGACGAAGGAAGAGATCGTCAAGCTGTATTACGACTACGCGATGGGGGCGGGGAACGGGGCGTTGTTGCCGGGGAGGACGAAGTCGTCGTTTGTGTTTGAACCGGACTGGAGGGAAAGGCCCTGGCCGGCGCGCGGGAAGTTTGGAGTCGTTGCGTCAGATGGGGAGCTTGGCCTCCTGGCAGCGTAGGTGAGACGTCGGCAAATGCGAATCTCGGCATGCGTTGCGATCTGGCTAGGAGTGACCACCATGGCGGCCGCGCAGACTTCAACGGCGCAGGTGACAGCCATTGCCCCCACGCCATCGGGCGCGGCTCAATGCGCGACACAAAGCCCGGCCGGTGCCGAGGCAATCAAGCGTCGAGCGCGCGTGGCTCTGTTCTATCAACTTAAGCTTGTTCTGGTGGATCACCGCGTCTACGAGTGGTCGGGTGACGCGCAGCCCCATCTGGTGATGGCGAATGCACGCCATGTGGCTGTAAGTGCGCGCCATGGCTATGCAATCGATGCAGAGAACCGCCTGTGGCAGTGGCCGGCGGGCAGTAGCGATTCGGCGCAACTGCTCGACAACGTGGCATTTGCCGCAGCAGGCGAAAGCGGCTTGCTCGCCATCCGCTGCGACGGAAGCCTGTGGCAGCGCCATGAGGGCAATCGCGTTTGGCGACGTGTAACGGGCGCCGCCATTCACGCATGGGTTGGCGACAGTTCGGACTACTACATCGATGCGGCGAGGCGACTGCATGCGACGGGCAAGGCCCACCGCGGCCAGTACGGCAACGGGAGCCTGGAAGCATCACCCAGCTGGTTGGCTGTGGCGGACGATGCGCAAGCGGTCTATTCGCATACCGGCCACGCTGTCTACTTGCGCGCCGACGGCGCGGTACTCGGCACTGGCGGCAACTTGGCGGGGCCGCTGGGTCGCCACGGTTATGGCGACAAGGCGGTGCACTGGGGAGTCATCTTCGAGGGCGCGAGTGCGCTGGGCACAGGCAACCGCCACACCCTTGCCATCCGGCCCGACGGCAGCCTTTGGACATGGGGATCGGCCGACGGGTTGGAGCCGCGCCAGGTGCTCAGTGATGTGGTGGCAGCTACGGGCGGCGACACCGAGACGCTTGCACTTGGCCGCGATGGGTCGATCTGGAACTGGCGCGTGGGTGGCAAACCGCAAAGGATTGGCGCGTTGCGCTGATCGGGTCGCCGCCCCCTTCGTCATGACCATTGCGCCCTCGCAACCGGTGACGTTGCTCGGCCGGCTGGCCGTTGATGATGCCCACGCCAAGGCGATGGCCGAGGGCTTCTTCGTCACCCTCGGATGCGAGCTGATCGACCGGCGCAGCTGGAAGCGTCAGGCTGAAGCCAGGACGGGCTTGTTCGCATGGATCGAAGGTTGGTACAACCCACGGCGCCTACATTCCGTGACTTGAGAATCAAGCCAATGCCTGTCCGTGCGTTGGGGTCAAGACCAAACATCTCGAACCCGGCCCGCTTTGAGTTCAAGGCGTTCTACTGGATGGTAAGTTGAAGCGTAGCCGAAACCACACTGGAGTCGTCCTGAACATTGAAGCTCAGACGGTTGGTCTGATTCATGTTGGTCAAAGCAGCGCCGCTCAAGTTCCATACCTTCGTAACCTGAGTGCCTGCTGGAAATGGCTTGGTTACGGCACTGTACACCTGCTCGCCGAAGACACTGACTCCCATGTGCACCACACCAATAGTGTCATTGCCCGCGTCGGAGGAGGTCGCCGTTGCCCCATTTTTGTTGGCTTTCAAGACGACTGTCAGAACAGCTGCGGTAACTTTGCCGCATTTACGTTCCCAATTAAAAGTATGCAAATAGAATTTGTTGATGCCGCTGTAGCCCAGCGTCTGTACATGGTTGTTCCATGCCGCGCTTGCGAAGTCAGGCTGATGTGCAGATGGCGTGTTCGCAGCGAGACTCAGAGTGATCGGTGGTTTGCAACTACTGTCAACCACATCACGGCACTTCCCCGCGTAATCGCCGTGTGCGAGATGGGCGGCCAAGGCGCTGGTAGCAATCGTGATGGTTTGCGGGTTATTCGGGTTTCCGGGTGGTATATGGCAGATCGTTGTAGTTTTGTCGCCACCAGTCGTGTCGCCGCAGATTCCGAGGTTTAGCGTCGTGCTTATGTTTGTGTTGTTCGCGGGGTTGGGGTCCGGCAGTGTCGCCGCATTGCTCCCTTGCTTCACCGTCACAATGTTGCTGAACGTTCCGCACATCGGCAGGGGCATTTTGAAGGAGAAGAGGGCATCTGCAGTCTCATTGGGCTGCAAGGATTTATTCGCCGTGCATGCAATCGGAATGACTGGCCCGGCTCCCGGGGAACAACCGATGAGGAGACCGGTGTTAGAGCCTGCGCCTGTGTAAGTGGAGCCTGCAGGCGCGGTAGGGGCATCGGTGAACGTGAGTGGGGCAACTGAGGGAACTTGCCCAATGTTCTTGACGGTGACTGTACAAAGCACCGATTGCGGCCCATTGACGGCACATGTTTTTGTGACGTTCAAGTCGGGACCTGTAAGCTGCTGCGCGTCTGCGCTTAGTGGGGTTAGGAATAGAGCCGCGCCGATGATCGACAACAACTTTATCAAGTCAAACTTTTGCACTTTCATTCTGTTTCCTTCGCATCGTTAACTATCAAACGAACTCTTAAATCAGAAATCATATGTAGCCGTAGGTGGCCTACGGCTACGCAACTGTGCTTGCAGATGCCGCCCACGCGGGGGGCAGTACTAGTTTTGCCGTAGTAAATTACCCCGGACCGGGGTCTCACCGCTGTCCACAAGAGCGGTGGACAGCTTTTCCCGAACTTCAACGATCCGGAGCGTGCCGATCTTTTGAAATTCCACCTCCAAAACCACGCCTGTCGCGGGGTCGGTGAATACCTTTCCTTGTCGGTATACGTTGAGGGTCAATCCGACTTGCACGTTTCGATCCGTTCCAGCGTTAACGTAAACCATGCCGTTGTTCGCCTCGATGACCATCGCGGACCACGGAACGCTTCTCATGTTGGAGGCGATCAGTTCTACGGCTTTGATGATCGCCTGCTCACCAGCCTGGCCGATCGGCGTAGCCTGAAAGGCCCCGCCACCCACGGATAAGCCGGTGTTCGGGTTCGTCATCGTCACATCTGCGGCAGTTGAGCTCGCGGTGCCTTGCGCAGTTGAAGTCGAAATAACTTGGCCTGTAGTCGTATCTATCAGTCGCAAAGAGATTTCCATCATTGCGGTTTGGCTCTTGAGTCCTGCACCGGCCCCAAGGAGCGACTTCATGCCTAGCGGCAGGCCGCCCATGCTCACGCTGCTTCCACTGGCAGCCGCTTCGTACTTGGTGACAGCGCCGCGCACGATGGCGCCGGCCCCGATAAGTTGCCCGGGCCTTGGTGCAGCGTCGGCCGTCGCGGCTCCTGTCTGACCCAGGGCCTGCTCGGCCAGTATGCCGGCTAGCCCTGTGCGGTCGACCACGATGAAGCGGCCGTCCTTCACCAGGGCGTTGGTCAACAGTGTGGTCATACCGTCTGCTGTGACTCGGCCGCCTGACGATTCAGTTGCTTGGAACTGGTCGACTGACAAGGTCTTTTTCAGTCCGTTATAGATCGTCGCTGGTGGGGCTTGGCCTACTGCCGCAGGCGTGGACAGACTAAGCAAAAGCGCTAAAGCACAGACGGACTGGGAGGTCATTTTTTCTTTCTTCTCAATTCCCTGTTGAGTCGTCCCGAAAGTTGGTTCTGAAAAGTTGCGTCACTACCTTGGCGGATACGGCGCAAAGTCAGATAAGCAGAATCAGGAAATAGCTATAACTAGCTCTTGTAAAGACTTTATATTTATAGTGTCTTTGAGGATTGTAGGGAGTCCGCTCAGGTAAAAGAATCTTTACTTCATTACGTGACGAATGCCCTTGTGATCTGTTGGTAATTTGAGTGGCCGATCGGCCGAGAAGGAAAGGTCACTGGGCCGGGCGGCCGATGTGCCATGGATCGCGTCTCATTCACGCGTGAGAACCGCAAAGCCGCGCGCAGTGCGACGATCGTCAATGGCACAGCGCCCCGCACCCGAGATTGACACAGCCAAGATGCCAAAAGGCAGGGCTAAGGGGAGACCCAGTCCCCCGCATCAAGCCGGAGTTCGAGCTGTGAAGGTAAGGCTCTGCGGACTAAAGGGAAACACCGCGCGTGTGCTCAGTCTGTTGCGCTATCAAACCTGGGTGAGCATGCTCTGGCCTATACGCGATGGGAGTGGTGAATCCCTTCCCCGGTGCTATTTCCCCCAGCTGTCCTTCATCCCCGCCACCCTGTTGAACACAGGCTTACCCTCTCCCCCACTCGCAGGAAGCGAAAGATGGTCCTTTCGGTCGGCGACAAAGTACCCGTGCCTCTCGAACTGAAACCGCTCATTCCCCTTCGCTGACCCCAGCGCCGGCTGCACATAGGCCGTCACCACCTTCAGCGATTCCGGATTCAGTTCTTCCAGAAAGTC
>JBKJTX010000042.1:0-3426 GCA_046590315.1 Ramlibacter sp.
CAAGTTGCGGCACGTCTTGCGCACGTTGACGCCCGGCCTGGTCTTCGCGTCGGACGCCCGCTACGCCAAGGCGATCACCGCAACGGTCGCGCCCGACATCGACGTGGTCCTGGCGGAAGGCGCGATTGAAGGCCGCGATTCGGTTCTCTTCACTGACTTGCTCGGCACGCAAGCCGGTCCCGAAGTGGACGCAGCCATGCGTGCCACAGGAGCGGACACGATCGTCAAGTTCCTTTTCACTTCGGGCTCCACCAAACTACCCAAAGCCGTGATCAACACGCACGGCATGTGGTGCGCCAACCAGCAGCAGATGCGCCAGTCGATGCCGGTGCTCGCCGAGGAGCCGCCGGTGCTCGTTGACTGGCTTCCGTGGAATCACACGTTCGGCGGCAATCACAATTTTGGCCTCACGGTTTACAACGGCGGCACGCTCTACATCGACGACGGCAAGCCGGTGCCCGCGCTGATGGGCGAGACATTACGCAACCTGCGCGAGATCGCACCCACCATCTATTTCAATGTGCCAACCGGCTTCGAGGCGATTGCCAACGCCATGAAGACCGACGAGGCGCTGCGGCGCAATCTGTTGTCGCGGGTGCGAATGTTCTTCTATGCCGGCGCCGCGCTGGCCCAGCCCGTGTGGGACACACTGCATGACGTGCAGGAGCGAGAGATCGGCGAGCGCATCGTGATGGGCACTGGCTTGGGCATGACGGAGTCGTCCCCCTTCGCCGTCTTCATCACCAACCCGAACGTGAAAGCCGGCTACCTGGGCGTGCCGACGCCCGGACTCGAGCTGAAGCTGGTGCCCGTGGAAGGGAAGACGGAGGTGCGCTACAAGGGCCCCAACATCACGCCGGGCTATTGGCGCAACGACAGCGCAACGCGCGAGTGCTTCGACGAAGAGGGATTCTTTTGCAGCGGCGACGCCGTGTTGTGGATCAATGAGGAAGATGAGCACCAGGGCCTCAAGTTCGACGGCCGCATCGCCGAGGACTTCAAGCTCACCACCGGCACTTTCGTGAGTGTGGGACCGTTGCGCAGCAAGATCATCGCCGCCGGCGCACCGTATGTGCAAGACGCCGTGATCACCGGCATCGACCTGAATGAGGTTGGCGCGCTCATCTTCCCGACCGCGGCCGTGCGGCAGCTTGCCGGCCTGCCAGCCGAGGCATCGCTCAAGGATGTGCTCGAGAGCGCGCCAGTGCAAGCCCACTTTCAGAAGGTGATCGACGCCCTGGCGGCGGACGCCACCGGCAGTGCCAGCCGCGTCGCGCGTCTGCACCTGATGCACGAGCCGCCCTCCATCGACAAGGGCGAGGTCACCGACAAAGGCTCACTCAACCAGCGTGCGGTGCTGCAGCACCGCGCCGCAATGGTCGGCGCCTTCCACCAAGGGACGCTGCCCAACACCTTGCAACCGCTCATCTAAACTCCAGCAGATGAGATCGACCACCGATCAGCCGGCCGCGCACCACACGGGTCTGGACCAGCGCCGCATGCAGCGGTTGCTAGGCTACAACCTGGCAGTCGCCAGCGTGCCGGCATTCAAGCGCTTCGAAAAGAACGTGACGGCTGTACATGGGCTACGCCGCGTCGAGTTCACGGTGCTGGTCCTGATCGATTGCAATTTCGACGTCACGGCCAAGAAACTGGGGACCGCGCTTGCCATTGCCGCGCCCAACATGACAGTGATGCTGGATCGCCTGGAAAAGCGCGAGCTCCTGCGCCGCGTGAAAAGCGAAACCGATGGTCGCGCCCAGCATGTGATTCTCACGCGCAAGGGCAAGGCATTGGCTGCCAAAGCCGAGGTCGCGGCCGACGAGGGTGAGGCCGATTTGCTACGGCATTTCACCCCGGCGGAGCGGGGGATGCTGTTCGAACTGCTGCAGCGCGTCGCGGCGCACCGCCGCGCTTAGGGCCGCACGAGGCTATGCGGTATCTCTTCATCCACCAGAACTTCCCCGGTCAGTTCAAGCATGTGTCGGCCGCGCTCGCCGCGAAGGGCCATGAAGTGGTTGCGCTCGGCGTGAACAAGCCCAACGCGCCGGTACCGGGCGTGCGTCACGTGCTGTATCGCGAGCGTGGCTATCCCGCCGCGGACGCCTCGCATCCCCTGGCCGGCGCCTTGAGTGAGTGGCAGACCAAGGTCGCCCGCGGAGAGTCGGCAGCGCGTGCCATGCAAGGGCTGGTGAAAGACGGCTTCGCCCCCGACGTGGTCGTGGCGCACCCGGGCTGGGGCGAGGCCTTGTTCATCAAGGACGTGTTTCCGAATGCCAAGCTGGTCGTGTATGCCGAATATTTCTACGGTGGGGAGGGTGGCGACGCCGCCTTCGACCCGGAATTTGCCCGGCCATCGGCCACGGCGGACCAGCGCATGCGGGTCAAGAACACGCACCTGCTGCATGCCCTGTCGGACTGCGACATCGCCATCGCGCCTACAGAATTTCAAAGGAGCAGGCATCCGGCATGGGCGCAGGAGCGCATCCGTGTGATCCATGAGGGGATCGATACCGCGCGATTCCGCCCGGACGATCGCGCCAGCGTGCAATTAAAAACCGCGGGCGTGACGCTGCGTTCCGGGGAGGAGGTGGTGACCTTCGCCGTGCGCCAACTCGAGCCCTATCGGGGCTACCACATCTTTATGCGCGCGCTGCCGCTGCTGCAGAAGCTGCGGCCGAATGCCCGCGTGGTCATCGTGGGCGACGATGGCACCAGTTACGGAGCGCAGGCGCCGGCAGGCAAGACCTGGCGCAACATCTTTCTGGATGAAGTCGCTCAGCGTCTGGACATGAGTCGTGTCCACTTCGTCGGACGCGTTCCCCACACCGTCCTCACGCAGTTGATGCAGGTCTCCGCAGTGCATGTGTACCTCACTTACCCGTTCGTGCTGTCGTGGTCGCTGATGGAGGCGATGAGCGCGGGTTGCCTCATCGTCGCGTCGAATACTGCGCCCGTGCGCGAAGTGATTCAACACGGACATAACGGCCTATTGACTGAGTTCTTCGATGTGGATGCCTTGGCCCAGTGCACGGCGCACGCGCTCGCGCGTGGGGCCGAACTTGCGCCCTTGCGGGCCGCCGCGCGGGACACGATCGTGGGCCGCTACGACTTGGTCGGCCGTTGCCTGCCGGCGCAGCTGGAGCTGTTGGAAAACATAGCTGATTAGCGAAGCTGAGCGCGAGGGACTATGGGCAGCGGTTCAGCGGCTCGCCGGCGTGCCGGGCGGTTGGACCGGCATCAATCCAAACACCCACTGCCGGTAACTCTCGGCATCTTCGAAGCCGCGCAACGCCGCGTCGAATCCGGTACGCTGAATCGGCTGACTCTCGGCGACGCTGTGGACGCCCAGGATGCCGACTTGGCCGAAACCCTGGACGTTCAACTTACCCCCGCCATTCGCGCCAAGGCCGCCGAACTCAAGTA
>JBKJTX010000131.1:0-5194 GCA_046590315.1 Ramlibacter sp.
AAACCTTGCGGCCAGCGCAGCCGTTCCAGGTAGGCCAGGCAGGCGTCCTCGGAGGAAAACCAATCAAGGAATTCGCTCCAGGTGCGCGGGCAGTCGTTGACAGGAACCGGACTCATTGCTGTATATTCGTCCAGTGTATTCTACGCTCAGTGGAGCTAAGCGGATACCCCTTACAACCATACAGTAGAATGCGAGCGGAGTTTGCGGATTTACCGATCCAGCCCGCGGGGTGAAGCGAGCGCGGCCGGCGTCTGCTTCAAGCCGTGAAAATGTCGCGACGCTTTAGGGGAGCTGAACGTCAGCGCGCGCCGACGCTCGAATCACTACTAATCAGTTCGCAGATCAAGTCCAACACGCCTTGCCATTGCCGAACTCCCCGGCCAGCCGCGCGTTCAGTTCCGCCAGGCGCGCGCGTGCCCCCACTTCACGGTACAAATTTCGCCCCTCGTTAGCGGCTGGCAAGTCGCCGAGTGCGGGGAGATTGCCTATCTGCCGCAGTGCCAGCTCCATCGCCATTTCCATCGCGTCTTCGACGGATGGCAACGGCTCGGGGCAGCAGCGCTTGAGCAGGCAGTCGGCCTCCCAATAGCTTTCGGGGGTGTCCCGGCAAAGCTTGAAGTAGCCCAGGTACCCACCGCCCGGCTCCGTTGTCTCGCTGGCGTAGGCGGCGATGTGATAACCCTTGACGGGTCCAGATACGCGTTCATGCATCGTCTTCTCCTGATGGGCGACGGCCCGATGAGAGAAAGTGTGACGACGTTTGCTAGGTGCGCCTTGCTGCAAATGCGCACACGCCACTAGGTGAATTGCCTATCGTATGGCGTGTGAGAACGTCAGTGCTGGGCCACCGTGCCGCGCCACGCGCCGGTTTCCACGCCTTGTTGTTCGATCAGTGACTTGAACTTCTTCAAATTGCTTTTCGCGGTGAGCTTCACGCCACCCAGTGCATCGCCGATCTTCTCGCCAGTGCTTTCGGGCTCGTATTCCATCTGAAGTTTGATACGGGTCTTGTTTTCCCCGATCTTCTCGAAGGTAACGGCGCCGGAGTTCTTCGGGCCGCTCGTGCTGCACCACGCGATGCGCTGGTCGGGCAGCTGCTCGGTGATCTCCGAGTCCCACTCCTTCAGTTGGCCTGCAATGGTGGCGCGCCAGTGCAGATGCTGGTCGTCGATCTGCTTGACTTCGTGCACCGACTCCATGAAGCGCGGAAATTCCTCGAACTGCGTCCACTGGTTGTACGCCGTGCTCACAGGCACGTTGACCTCGACAGTCTGTTCGACAAACGACGAAGAGGAGGCGGACTCGCGCGTCTTCCGCAACTGCGAGACAGCGAGCCAGCCCAGCGCGAGGGCGCCAACTGCAACCAGCCCTCCCCTCATCGGCACACGCGCGACCTCCGATGTTTTTTGCACGGCGAGCACCGGTCCCGGCGCCATCTTCAGGCTCACGCGGTTGGACACAAGCCAAGCGGCGGCAGCGGACAGTCCGGCGGCGGCCGCAATCGTTCCAGGAGTTTTCATTTCCATGTTGGATTCCTCTACAGTTCACAGGTTGATGTGCCCCATCGTGCAGTACGCATGCCCAGGCGTGGGGCAACAGACTGCAAAACACGGGCTCAGCCAGACCGAGCGCGAAGGAGGTGCGCGCCTAGAATCTCATCCGTTGCGCGAGACGACTCGGACGGCGCCTTGCCGATGATTGACGAAGCCCATGCGCAGGTACAGAGCGTGAGGGCCCTGGTTCGTCGTCATGACATGCAGGAAGGGTGTTTCGCCGCGTTGTAGCTGGCGGCGCACCAGTTTCGCCATGAGCTTGCGCGCCATACCGCGGCCCTGGTAGTCAGGATGGGTGCAAACGCCACTCACTTCGCGCAAGCCGGGCGCATGCATGCGTTCACCCGCCATTGCCACCATGCGCGCACCCTCGAAAACGCCAAAGTATTCGCCCAGTTCGATGGTCTTGGGGCCGAACGGACCCGGCTTCGTCAGCGTTGCGAGATCGAATGCTTGCTGCGCATGCTCGGGACCCAGCGCCACACAGTCGACCTCCTCGTCCGTCGGCGGTGCAGGCAACGTCCAGACCATGCGGTACATCGAGGCCTGCGCTTCTAGCCGCCATCCTTCGGGCACGTCACCGGTCCAATCCGCGCAGTAGAAGTGTTCGCCGACGTCGCAAAACGGTGTGAGGGCTGCAAAATCCGGCTGCTGCGGGTCGGCGAAGCCGAGCATGGGGGAGAAGCCCCGTGCATAGCGGCGGGCGTTGCCAGTGCCACTCGCAAATCTTGCATGCGGGCCGACCAGGGCATTCCAGACGATATTGTCGAGCAGGCTCATGGGCGAAAGATAGCCTGCTGCTTTTCCTGGTGCAGGAACAGGCGCAACACATCATCCAACGGTTCCATCGACGTGATTTCGGAAACTGCCGGCGTGCACGGATTGCTGCGTTCATAGCGGTTTAACCAGATGGCGTCGATGCCCGAATTCAGCGCGCCCTGAATGTCCGTTTCCCATAGGTCGCCAACGACCACGCACTCGCCGGGAGAAAGCGAATGAGCTGTCAACACATGGTTGAAAAACTCAAGCGAGGGCTTCTGCGCACCAACGGCCTCGGAGACAAACATTGCATCGATCTTGTCGCGCAAGTCCAAGGCATCAATTTTGGATGCCTGTTCGATGCTGCGGCCGTTCGTGATCACTACGATCACGATACCGAGCTCGCGAAGTTTGCGCAGCAGCTCATGCGCGCCCGGCACCGCCCGCCAATTGGTGTCATAGGCGAGTCGATACGCGGCTTCCGCGATTTCGACCTGGCCATCATCCGCGGCCAGACCGAACTCGGCAAGCAATCCGCGCAGGCGTTCGGTGCGCGCTTGCTCGAGCGTGAGCAGGCCGGCCAGCAGTGCGTTGTGCGTGCGCTGGAGATGGCGGTCGTGGGCGTGCTCCAGATGCTTGATGCTCAAGCGCTGCAGTGCGGGAATGGCGTTGGCAAGCGCAGCAAGGGCCTCGCGCCGATGCAGTTGGTGATCGAAGAGCGTGTCATCGAGGTCGAAGAGGGCGGCCCGGTACTTGGGCTGTCGCGGCGTAGTCGAATGGATAGGCATCGAGCGAGAAAAGTTTGCAAAAAACCGAAGCGTGTCGAGTGGTCAGGGGCGTGCGGCTTTAACATGGAGGATCGGACGACGGACATCCGTTGCACCCACCTCGGCTATAAGCCGCAACATCAACGTTACATGAAATTGCGAACTGCTCTCGCGACCGTCGTCGTCACAACTTTTCTGGCCACCGCCGCGCAGGCCCAGACCCAGCCCGCCAAGGCCGTCAACCGCGACCAGTTGCGCGCCTGCATGAATTCGGAAACTGAATTGACTGCGCGCCGCCAGAACATGGAGCCGCGCGACAAGCAGAACACAGAAGAGGCGGTCGCGATTCGCGCCGAGCAGGAGCAGCTCGCCGCCGAGAAGCAAAAGATCGAAGACGAACGAGGCGGCATGGACAGGTTCACCCGCAAGGTGAAAGCGCACAACGCGCGCATTCTGGCCGCGCGCACCAACGCCGATTCATTCCGGGCCGACCTCGAGTCGCTCAATCAGGCGCTGGGCGCGCACAACCAACAGTGCGGTGGCATCTTGTTCCGCTCTGAAGACAAGGAAGCCATCCTGAAAGAGCGCGAGGCAGGCAAGAAGTAACGATTTGCTTGTCGGAAAAGTCGATGTGGAAAGTGCGGATGGGACTTGAAGTAGTTATGGGCTATAAACATAACTCGGACTCCACACAAGCCCCATTCCATGACTTCCAAGTATTCCGACATCGAGTTTCAGCTGGACGGCGAGGTCGCCGTCATTCGGCTCAGCCGCGCCGCCAAACGCAACGCCCTGAATGATGCGCTGGTGCTGGCCTTGCGCGATATCTTCCAGGGCTTGCCGCAGGAAGCGCGCGCGGCAGTGGTTGCAGGCGAGGGGGACCACTTTTGCGCCGGGCTTGACCTATCCGAGCTGCGCGAGCGCGATGCAGCTGAGGGTCTGAAGCACTCGCGGATGTGGCATACGGCGCTGGATTGCGTGCAATTCGGGCCGGTGCCCGTCGTGGCTGCACTGCAGGGCGCTGTGGTCGGGGGCGGCCTGGAGCTGGCTGCCGCGTGCCACATCCGCGTGGCCGATGCCACGGCGTTCTATGCTTTACCCGAGGGCTCGCGCGGCATTTTTGTTGGTGGTGGTGGCTCGGTGCGGGTCCCGCGCCTTGTCGGCGTTGCGCGAATGACCGACATGATGATGACCGGGCGCGTCTATGACGCTGAGCAGGGCGAGCGCGCAGGCTTCGCTCAATATCTGGTTGCGGCCGGCGATTCGTTCGCCAAAGCGATGGAAATCGCCAGGCGCATCGCGACCAACGCGCCCATGACCAACTACGCCCTCATGCACGCGCTGCCGCGCATCGCCGAGCAGCCTGCGGACCACGGCTTCTTCACCGAAGCGCTCATGGCCGGCATTGCGCAAAGTGCGCCCGAGGCCAAGGACCGCGTGCGGGCGTTCCTCGAAGGACGCGCCGCCAAAGTCCAGAAGGGGTGATATGAACGCAGTCGCTGCGCCGCGCTATCGGCCGCTGAAGTTCGGCGTCACTCGCGTTGTGATGCGTGACGGAACTGGCGGCGTGCGGTACTTGAAGGCCGACGTGCCGCTCGAGCCGCATGCACCTCGGCTTACCGATCGCCTCGTGCATTGGGCCGAGGTCACGCCGGATCGCACCTTCATGGCGCGCCGCGTGAAGCACGCCGACGGCACCACTGGCGAGTGGCACCACATCAGCTATGCGCAAGCGCTCGACAGCGCGCGCCGTGTCGGCCAGGCGCTGATGGTGCGGGGCCTGAGCGCCGAGCGCCCGGTCGCAATCCTGAGCGAGAACAGCCTGGAACACGCACTGCTCGCGCTCGGCTGCATCTACGCCGGCATTCCCTATTGCCCGGTCTCGCCCGCCTATTCGATCGTCAGTCAGGACCACGACAAGTTGCGGCATGTCTTGCGCACGCTGACGCCGGGCCTGGTCTTCGCGTCGGACGCTCGCTACGCCAAGGCGATCACCGCAACGGTCGCACCCGACATCGACGTGGTCCTGGCGGAAGGCGCGATTGAAGGCCGCGAGTCGGTTCTCTTCACTGACTTGCTCGGCACGCAAGCCGGTCCCGAAGTGGACGCCGCCAT
>JBKJTX010000144.1:0-7693 GCA_046590315.1 Ramlibacter sp.
TGGGCATATTCAAGTCGAGGTAGCCCGTGCCGAGACCGCTCTTCTGGTTGCGCGCGATGGCGCGGCCCACGCTGCCCTCGCCCCAGTTGTAGGCCGCCAGGGCAGCGTGGGCCGCGCCATCGCGCGCAACCAGAAGAGCGGTCTCGGCACGGGCTACCTCGACTTGAATATGCCCAACGAGACGCGTTACTACGTGCCCAAGCTGCAGGCGGTGAAGAACATCGTCGCTAATCCGGAGAATTTCCGCGCCGAACTGCCATTCATCCATAACCATCCTTACTTTCAGAGCGTGACCGTCTCGCGCGACATCGATGTGGAACTGGCAGCGCGACTGGCGGACATATCGGTCGACGATTTCAAGGCGCTCAATCCTTCGATGAAGCGGCCGGTGATTCTGGCGGCGGGCCAGCCGCAGGTTCTGCTGCCGTGGGACAACGCCACGGTGTTCCAGCGCAACTTCGATGCCCATAACGCCGGCCAATATGCAAGTTGGACCGCGTGGAGCGCGCCCAGCACCATGAGCGTCGCCGACGCCGCGCGCCGCGTGGGCATGAGCGAAGCCGACCTGCGCAGCGTCAACACGATTCCGCCACGCATGCTGATCAAGGCCGGCTCGGTGCTCATCGTGCCGCGCTCGGCGAAGATGCAAATCGATGTCGCGAGCCACGTGGCCGACAACGGCCAGCTGAACCTCTCGCCCGAACAAATCACCCGGCGCACCACAATCAAGGCAGGCAAGCGCGACACCGTCACCACCATCGCGCGACGCTACAAGCTCAGCCCGGCACAGGTAGGGGAATGGAACAACTTAGGCGCTACCGCCGCATTTCCCGCTGGCCAGGAGGTCGTGGTCTTCCTTCCTGTACGCACCGCCCGGGCCGGCGCGAAGGCTGGCAGCGCCCGAGCCGGGGTGCGCAAGTCGGCGGAGCACAGCGTGCCCAAGCGGCGGAAAAACCGCTGAGCTACATCCGGGCGACTCGCGTAGTCCTGGGCCTACGCAACGTCTCTCAATGCTCCTTTATGCTCTGGCACGGCAGTTCGCCGAGCAGGATGACCATGAGCACCAAAGAAGAATCTGAAATCTCCAGCCAGGATCCCGCGCGTCGGCGCTTCGTCATCGGGGCGGGGTCGGCCCTCGCCATGGCCACCCTGGGCACAACGGGTTGCGGTGGAGGCAGCAACAGTGCCAAGGAACGCTTCGGCTATGGCGTGGCCAGCGGGGACCCCCTGTCGGACCGCGTCATCCTGTGGACACGGGTCAACGAACTTTCGGGCCCGGCAACCGTCGCGTGGGAGGTTGCGACCGACGCCGGTTTCGCTGCCATCGTGCGCTCCGGAAACGCCACGTCCGATCCGGCCCGGGACTTCACGGTCAAGGTCGACGCCGACGGCCTTCAGCCCGGCACCACCTATTTTTACCGCTTCCGCTTCGAGGGCCAAAGCTCGGCCACCGGCCGCACGCGCACCTTACCGGCGGGCGCCCCACAGCAGGTGCGCCTGGCAGTCTTCTCGTGCGCCGCGTATTCCATCGGCCAGTTCCACGCGTACAACCACGCGAGCAACCGCGGCGACATCGACGCCGCACTGATGCTCGGTGACTATATCTATGAGACGGGCCTCAGCTCCGCAGAACAGACTGCAGCCACACTGATCGGCCGCGAAGCCGATCCGCGCGGCGAGCTGCATACACTCACCGAATACCGGCAACGCTATGCGCGCTACCACACCGACGCGGACCTGCGAGCGCTGCGCGCGGGCGTGCCGATCATCGCTGTCTGGGATGATCATGAGATCGTTAACGACACCTGGCGCGACGGCGCGGGAGGGCACGATCCCGCGACCGAGGGTAGCTTCGCGGCCCGGCGCGCCGCCGCCGCCCAGGCCTGGCACGAGTGGTTGCCGACACGCCCCGGCACCGACCCGCTGAAAATTTACCGATCGTTCGACTTCGGCAACTTGCTGTCGCTGCACATGCTCGATACCCGTGTCACGGGCCGCGACGCGCCGATCGGCCGCGACGGCTTCCTCAATGGTGCGGTGTCCGACCCGAGCCGGCAATTGCTGGGTGCGGAGCAGGAAAGCTGGCTGGCCGCGCGCATGCAGGCTTCGGCCGCCACGTGGCAAGTGTTGGGCCAGCAGGTGGTGATGGGGCCGATGCTTATTCCACTCAGTGTGTTCGACGACTTCGGTGAGACCAGCATCAACATATTCCTGCAAGCGCTGGACACGCCGGAAGCCTCGCGGACGGAAACCCAACGCGCGCTCGTAGCGCAACCGCGCATCGGTTACGAGCTCACCAACTGGGACGCCTTCCCGGCCGCACGCGAGCGCCTGCTCGCAAGCGCTCGCGCCCTGGACAAGAACCTGGTCGTCGTGTCCGGCGACAGCCACAATGCGTGGGCTCATGACCTGCGCGACGCCTCGGGCCAGCGCATCGGCGTCGAGTTCGCCACGCCATCGGTCACGTCGACCGGTCTTGAAATTGCGCACACGAACGTGGGACGGCAGTTCCTGGCGGACTCGTTCGTACACATGATCCCGGACCTGAAGTACGCCGAGACCAGCCACCGCGGTTACCTGACGGTGACCTTGACGCCAGCCGCGGCCACGGCCGACTGGATCTTTGTGACCTCCGTGCTAGACAACAAGTACAGCGCCTTGACCGGCGCCCATCTGAAGGCCCTGCCGGGCAGCGCCAACCGAATGATCGTGCCGGCCTGAGCACCCGCCGGCGCTCAGAGTTTCTCGGTCTCGCCTTGGCGCGGCCGCCACTTCATCAGGCGCTTCTCGATGCGGCCGACCAGCCCGTCGAGAAGCAGCGCGAACGCGGTGAGCACGACGATACCGGCGAAAACAGTGTTGACGTCGAACGTGCCCTCGGCTTGCAGTATGAGATAGCCAACGCCGCGCGCGGAACCGAGGTATTCGCCTACCACCGCGCCGACGAACGCCAAACCCACGGAAGTGTGAAGGCTGGAGAACACCCAGCTCGTCGCGCTGGGCAAGTACACCGTTCGCAGCAATTGCTTTTGGTTGGCGCCCAGCATGCGCGCGTTGGCGAGAATCACCGGACTCACTTCTTTCACGCCCTGATAGACGTTGAAGAAGCCGATGAGAAACACCAGCGTGACCGCAAGCGCAACCTTGCTCCAGATCCCAAGACCAAACCACAACGCGAAGATGGGCGCGAGGATGACGCGCGGCATGGAGTTGGCCGCCTTGATGTACGGCTCAAGAATCGCACTGGCCGTGGGCGCGAGCGCCAGCCACAAGCCGAACACCAGGCCGAGTACGGTGCCAATAGCGAAGGCCAGCCCCGTTTCCAGCAGCGTCACGCCCAGATGCTGATAGATGTCGGCGCGGCCCGGCAAGCCGTCGGGAAAGAGGGCAGTCGCTTCGAATCCGAAGGGCATGAACCAGGACCACATCCGGCCCGCCACCTTGACCGGTTCGCCAAGGAAGAAGGCGTATTGGTCGTTACGAGACACCAATTGCCACAGCAAAAGCATCACGATGAACAAGCCCACCTGCCAGTAGCGCAGCGTCTTGCCCGAAGGCTTCAAGGCCGCGAACATCAGGCCACTTTCCGCAGTTGCTGGGCGTAGCCCTTGAGGACCTCATCGCGCAACACCGACCATATCTGCGTGTGCAATTCGACGAAGCGCGGGTGCGCGCGTATCTCCGCGACATCGCGTGGCCGCGGCAGGTCGACTTCGAATTCGCCGATCGGCCGCGTGGCCGGCCCGGCGGACAGAACCACCACGCGGTCGCTCATGGCAATCGCCTCGTCCAGGTCGTGCGTGATGAACAGCACCGCCTTCCGTCCTTGTTTGCCCCCGGTCGCTTCGCGCCCGCCCCCCGAGGGGGCCGGCTCCGGGCTAGGGGCGGCCCGTCGCCCTTCGCCGACGCCAGCCCACAGGTCCAGCACCTCGTTCTCCATCAACTGGCGGGTCTGGACGTCCAGCGCGCTGAAGGGCTCGTCCATCAGGATGATGTCGGGGTCGAGCGCGAGAGTCTGGGCCAGCGCGGTGCGCTTACGCATGCCGCCAGAGAGCTGGTGCGGGTAGCGATCGCCAAAGTCACCGAGGCCCACGCGCTCCAGCCAGACCTGGGCCTGCTCCCTCGCATCGCCATCCGGCACGCCACGGTACTGCAGGCCGACCATCACGTTGGCGATGGCGCTGCGCCAGGGCATCAGCGCTTCGGTCTGGAACATGTAGCCCGCGCGCCGGTTCAGCCCCCGCAAAGGCTCGCCGAACACGCGAATCTCGCCTGAAGAGGCTTCGAGCAAGCCAGCCGCTACGTTCAATAGCGTCGACTTGCCGCAGCCGGTCGGACCGACCACCGAGACGAACTCGCCGCCTTTAATGCGCAGTGTGGTGTCGGCTATGGCCGAATAGCGCTGCGCTGGCGCGTCCGGTGATTGAAAGGTGACGGTGATCCGGTCGAATTCGAGCGCGTAGGACAAGATGGCTTCGCTTCACAGCGGCGGTGAGCGCTTCATGCCTTGAAGCGCTCCTTGGCCCGGCGCGCAAACTCGTTGGTGTAGGTCTTGCCCAGCTCGATCTTTTCGGGCTTGATCGCCGGATCGAAACTGGCCAGCGCCTTCAACGCGGTGCGCACACCCTCCTCGGTGATGACCCCGTCCAGGCAGATGGCTTCGCGCACCTTGTCGAAAGAGGCCAGGTAGAGCGCGCGGTCACCGAGCAGGTAACTCTCCGGCACGGTCTTGATGATGTCGCTCGGCCCCGCCGTCTGCAGCCACTTGAGACCGTGCACGATGGCGTTGGCCAGCGCCTGGCAGGTGTTGGGATTCTTCTGTACGAACTCGCTGTGTGCATAAAAGCAGGCCGCCGGCATCGGGCCGCCGAACACTTCTTGAGTGCCTTTGAGCGTGCGCGTGTCGCTGATGATCTTCACGTCACCCTTTTGCTCGAGCATGGTCATGACAGGGTCGGTATTGCTCATGGCGTCGATCTGCCCGGACCGCAGCGCGGTCAGCGCGCCGGCGGCGGTGCCAACGCCCACGTAGCTCACGTCACTGGGCTTGATGCCCGCGCGCGACAGCACGAGGTTGGCGACCATGTTGGTCGATGAGCCAGGGGCGGAGACGCCGATCTTCTTGCCCTTCAAGTCGGCGAGCGACCGGTAGTTGGGCATGGCCTTGGTCGAGACGCCCATCGCTATCTGCGGCGCGCGGCCCTGGAGCACGAACGCCTGAATGTACTGGTTCTTGCTCTGCATGTTGATGGTGTGCTCGTAAGCACCGCTTACCACATCGGCCGACCCGCCGATCAGAGCCTGCAGAGCGCGAGCGCCGCCCGCGAAATCTGAAATCTCGATGTCAAGGCCTTCAGCCTGGAAGTATCCCAACTGCTCGGAAATGGTGAGTGGAAGGTAGTAGAACGCCGCCTTGCCACCGACCGCGATGGAAACCTTGCTCTTCTCCAGTTTCGGCTGCGCGCGCAAAGCGGGCGCAGCGATCGAGGCAGCCGCGAGCGCAGCCGCCGAAGCGAATATTCTCCGGTTGATTTTTTTCATGAGATGCAGCCTCTCTTGCTCCCGCAAAGCGTAGTCAGCGGCAGGCTGCGGCGCATCGGGAACATCCCGTGCGGGTTTTCACGTAAGTTCAGCGATAACCGGCAAACAGGATGCCTACGTTCACCAAAAGAGCTAGCGCCCAGATGATCGAGCGGATCATCGGAAAGCCTGCCACGTACATGGCGATGTAGACGATCCGCAGCGTAATGAAGAGAACAGCCAGGATGTCCACCCGTGCCTGTACGGCGCCTAACTGGTGAGCGATGACCACCGCACCGATAAAGAAGGGCAAGGCCTCGAAACTGTTGGCCTGCGCCGCATTGGCACGCGCATGCCAATCGGTCTGGCGCGCGAGCCAGCCGCGCGGGTCATGGTTGTCGTAGCCGCCCTCGCGCCGTGGCTTGCCCCAATTGCTGGACTTCGCGAGCCAAGCACAAACCAGTGGAAGCAAGGCGGCGATCAGCACGCACCAGTAAGCCACCGTGAAATTAGGCAATTGCATGGGCACCCGGTGGTCCTTGTCTCGTTGTGATTTCTAGTCGGGACGTCTACCGGCGGTCCACCATCGCGTGCGCGATGGTGCCCAGATCGACGTATTCGAGTTCGCTGCCAGCCGGCACCCCGCGTGCGAGCCGCGTGACGTTCAAGCCGCGCGTCTTGAGTGCTTCGCCGATCACGTGAGCCGTAGCCTCGCCCTCGGCGGTGAAATTGGTGGCCAGGATGACCTCCTGCACTACGCCATTGGCAGCGCGCTCGAAGAGCTTGGCCAGGCCGATGTCCTTCGGGCCAATGCCGTCCAAAGGACTCAATTTGCCCATCAGCACGAAGTAGAGGCCTTTGAACGCCGCCGTGCGCTCGACCGCTGCCTGATCGGCGGGCGTTTCCACCACACAGAGCTTGGAAGCGTCACGGCGCGGGTCGCGGCAGGTATCGCAGACGTCGTGCTCGGTGAACGTGTGGCACAGGGTGCAATGCCGGATGTGCGTGGCAGCCTGCTGCAACGCTTGCGCCAGGAGCTGCGCGCCGGGTCGGTCGTGCTGCAGAAGGTGAAAGGCCATCCGCGAGGCCGACTTGACGCCCACGCCCGGCAAGCGGCGCAGCCCCTCGATCAGGGCATTGAGCGAGTTGTTGTCGGCCATCCCTAAAACGGAAGCTTCATCCCACCGGGCAGGCCGGGCATCCCGGCGGTGAGCTTGCCCAACTTCTCCTGCGAGGTTTCTTCGGCCTTACGGACGGCCGCGTTGAATGCGGCTGCGACCAGATCCTCCAGCATGTCCTTGTCGTCGGCAAGCAGGCTCGGGTCAATTTCGACGCGCTTGACCTCGTGCTTGCAGGTCATGGTGACCTTGACAAGCCCGGCCCCCGACTCGCCGCTCACTTCGACGAAGGCCAGTTCGTCCTGTGCCTTCTTCAAGTTGTCCTGCATGGCCTGCGCCTGTTTCATGAGGCCGGCGAGCTGTCCCTTGTTGAACATGGTCTTTCCTTAAACGATGGGCTTAATGTTTCCAGGCACGATTTTCGCGCCAAAGTCGCGCAACATGTCCTGAACGAAGGAATCGGCGAGAAAAGCTGCTTCGGCCACGCGCTGCTTTTCCGCGGCGACGGCGGCGTTGCGGCGGGCCGGGCTGTCGCCAACCACGCCCACCTCGACGCTGAGGTTGACGGCGTGGCCCGCCGCTTCCAGCGCCGCCTTCAGGCGCTCGCGGCTGGCCGGCTGATTGAGTGCAGCGCTTTCCACGCGCAGCATCCAGTGACCCTCGTCGCGCGCCACCAACTGCGATTGCAGCGCGAGCTCGCGCACCAGCGCCGTGACGGCCTCACGCGCAACCAGTTCGCTCACGACCGCATGCCAGACGTGACCCTCTTCCGTCAGCACGAGCGGCGCCTGTGCGGCAGCCACCACGTCGCGTCCAGATTCCATCTGCAACCGTACCGGCACGCGCACCACCTCGCTCGACGGGCGGCCATTCAGGGCTGCATAAGCCGCCGGCCGCGGTGCCGGCCTCTCGCGCGCCTCGACGACAGCTAGCACTCGGCCTGGCGGGGCCCCCACCGCAGGAACGGCGGCACGTGCCGGCGCGCTCGCCTGAAGCGGTGCCTGCGCCGCCCGCGTCGAAGGCGCGGAAGGTACGGTGTCAATCAGAGTTTTTTT
>JBKJTX010000246.1:0-3972 GCA_046590315.1 Ramlibacter sp.
GGTCGCTCGGACCCTGGCCGCAGATGCCGACGTACTTGCCGTGCTTCTTGCACGCCGCGATGGCGCGGGAGAGCAAGGCCTTGACGGCCGGATCGCGCTCGTCGAAGTCAGCGGCCAAAAGTTCGAGGCCGGAATCGCGGTCCAGGCCAAGCGTCAGCTGCGTCAGGTCGTTCGAGCCGATTGAGAAGCCATCGAAGTACTGCAGGAACTCCTCGGCCAGGATGGCATTGCTTGGCACCTCGCACATCATGATGATTTTCAGCTGCGAGTCACCGGCGCCCTGCCCGCGCTGGAGCCCTTGCTGCGCCAGCAACTGCGTCACGCGGTCGGCCTGTCCGAGCGTGCGTACAAACGGCACCATCACCTGCACATTGGTGAGCCCCATTTCGTCGCGGACGCGGCGCAAGGCCTCGCACTCCATCGCGAAGGCTTCCCGGAAATCCTCGCTGATGTAGCGCGCGGCGCCGCGAAAGCCCAGCATAGGATTTTCTTCCTCGGGCTCGTAACGCGAGCCGCCAATCAGCTTGCGGTACTCGTTGGACTTGAAGTCCGACAGGCGCACGATCACGGGCTTGGGCCAAAACGCCGCGGCGATCGTGGCGACGCCTTCAGCGACCTTGTCCACGTAGAAAGCCCGTGGCGAAGCATGTCCGCGTGCCACGGACTCCACGGCCTTCTTCAGATCCGCATCGACGCTCGGATAATCGAGGATCGCCTTGGGATGCACGCCGATGTTGTTGTTGATGATGAATTCCAGCCGCGCCAGGCCGACGCCCTCGTTGGGGAGCTGGCAGAAGTCGAAGGCCAAATGCGGGTTGCCGATGTTCATCATGATCTTGGTCGTGATGGCGGGCATCACGCCGCGTTGCACCTCGCTCACTTCAGTTTCGAGCAGGCCGTCGTAGATGAACCCGGTGTCGCCTTCCGCGCAACTTACCGTCACCAACGTGCCCTCCTGCAAGACGTCGGTGGCGTCCCCGCACCCCACGACGGCGGGGATGCCGAGCTCACGCGCGATGATCGCGGCATGGCACGTTCGCCCGCCGCGGTTCGTGACGATGGCGCTGGCGCGCTTCATCACCGGCTCCCAGTTGGGGTCAGTCATGTCCGTCACGAGGACGTCGCCGGCCTGGACCTTGTCCATTTCGGAGATGTTGTGCACGAGCCGCACCGGGCCGGTGCCGATTTTCTGACCGATTGCGCGCCCTTCCGCCAGCACGTTGCCCTTTCCCTTGAGCTTGTAGCGCATCTCCGCCTTGCCCTGCTGCTGGCTCTTTACCGTTTCCGGACGCGCCTGCAAGATGTAAATCTGGCCGTCGCTTCCGTCCTTGCCCCACTCGATGTCCATGGGCCGGCCGTAGTGCTTTTCGATCACGAGTGCGTAACGGGCGAGTTGTTCGACATCCGCATCCGTTAGCGAGTAGCGGTTGCGCTGTTCAAGCGGAACGTCGATCGTTTTCACCAGCTTGCCAGTCGCAGTTTTCTCGGCGGCATCGGAGAAGACCATCTGGATCAGCTTGGAGCCCAGGTTGCGCCGGATCACCGCGCGCTTGCCCGCGGCGAGCATCGGCTTGTGCACGTAGAACTCGTCGGGGTTCACCGCACCCTGCACCACTGTCTCGCCCAAGCCGTAACTGGAAGTGATGAAAACCACGCCATCGAATCCGGACTCGGTATCGATCGTGAACATCACGCCAGCCGCCCCCAGGTCGCTGCGCACCATGCGCTGCACGCCGGCCGAGAGCGCCACGTCGGAATGCGCGAAGCCCTTGTGCACGCGATAGCTGATCGCGCGGTCGTTGTAGAGCGAAGCGAAAACTTCTTTCATCTTCGCCAGCACGTCCTCAATGCCGGCGACGTTCAGAAAGGTTTCCTGCTGGCCCGCGAAGGATGCATCGGGAAGGTCTTCGGCGGTGGCCGAAGAACGCACCGCAAAACTGGCCTGTGCATCGCCGCCGCAGAGCGTGGCGAAAGCTTCTCGGATGGCCTTCTCAAGGTCGGCGGGAAAGGGTTGGTGCTCGATCCATCCGCGGATCTCGGCGCCCGCCGCGGCGAGAGCGCGCACATCTTCGGTATCGAGCGTTGTCAGACGCACCCCGATGCGCTGCGCGAGACCGTCGTGGGCGAGAAACTGCCGGAAAGCGTGGGCAGTGGTCGCAAAGCCCGTGGGCACGCGAACGCCCTGCGGCAGCTGCGAAATCATTTCGCCGAGCGAGGCGTTCTTGCCGCCGACCACCTCGACGTCGGTCATTCTCAGGTTCTCAAACGGCACAACCAAAAGGTTGTCTAGGTGATGCTCCAGGGCGGGCGGGTGAGCGAGTGCAGACATGGAAAAACTCCGTAAGTTGAAACTTTGTCCCCCACGCTTGCAGCTAGTGCTGCTGCGCTGCCCCCCGAGGGGGTGTCCGCACCTAGGGGCGGCCCGTCGGTGCGGGGGTCTGCGTTCCAGTGGAGCGGCATGACATGCAGGGCCGAGAGGCTTTGTACTTGTTGGAATGATCTTTGGCGTTGCATGGGCGCAAGGAATCGGATAATTGCGGCCATTGTAGGTGTCGCTCTTCATTTCGGGCCCGCCAGAGTCCGAAAGCACTACCGATCAAACCCATGACCACCCGAACTGTTTTCTTCATCTCCGACGGCACCGGCATCACCGCCGAAACGTTCGGCAACGCCATCCTGGCGCAGTTCGAATTCAAGCCGCGCCACGTTCGCCTTCCCTTCATTGACAGCGTGGACAAGGCACACCAGGTGGTGCGCCAAGTCAACCATACGGCCGAGATCGAGGGGCGCAAGCCCATTGTCTTCACCACGCTCGTGAACCACGAGATCCTGCAAGTCATCCAGGAAGGTTGCAGGGGGCTGATGCTGGACATGTTCGGCACCTTCGTGCGCCCGCTGGAGATCGAGCTGGGCATCACGTCCAATCACCGTATCGGACGCTTCTCGGATGTGAGCAAGAGTAAGGAGTATCACGACCGCATCGACGCCATCAACTTCAGTCTGGCGCATGACGACGGCCAATCCAACCGCGACCTGGAACACGCCGACGTGATCCTGGTAGGCGTGAGCCGCAGCGGCAAGACGCCGACCTCCCTGTACCTGGCCATGCAATACGGGCTGAAGGCCGCCAACTACCCGCTGATCCCGGAGGATTTCGAGCGGCAACAGCTGCCCACCGCGCTGGTGCCGCACCGCAAGAAGATTTTCGGCCTCACCATTCAGCCGGAACGACTGGCGGAGATTCGCAATGAGCGGCGGCCGAATTCAAAGTATGCGGCCCTGGAAAACTGCCGCATGGAAGTGGGCGAAGCCGAAGCCATGATGCGCCGCGCAGGGATCCGATGGCTCAGCACCACGACCAAGTCGATCGAAGAAATCGCGACGACCATCTTGCAGGAAATCCGGCCCGAGCGGCTGGAGTACTGAGGATGCGCTCTGCCATGCCTGCCAACGGGCTAAGGTGCCAGCGCGGCAATCCCGGCGCGAGCGATTTGCGCATCCTCGGTGGACTTGACGCCACTCACCCCGACCGCGCCCAGGCACTGCCCGTCCTTCACAATCGGCACACCCCCTTCCAGCAAGCCTTTCAAGTCGGGCGCGGAAAGGAAGGACACCCGTCCCCCGTTGATGATTTCCTCATACACCCGGCTCTCGCGCCGGCCCATGGCAGCCGTATTCGCCTTGGCGGGAGCGATATGTGCGGAAATCGGCGCCGCGCCATCCAGGCGCTGCAGCCAGAGCAGGTGGCCGCCATCGTCGACGATGGCGATGGTCACGGCCCAGTTGTTTTTGAGGGCTTCGGCTTCGGCAGCTGCCGCGATGGCTTTGATGTCCGCCAGTTCGAGCTCAGGTTTTGTTTTCATGCGCCAAGCATAGCGGCTTGACTGCCCCCTGAAACCGGCCTTATGGTGCCCGGGCTTGAACCATCCTAGAATGCGCCCATCTAACTGCCACATGGCAAAAGGAGAGTCG
>JBKJTX010000036.1:0-5085 GCA_046590315.1 Ramlibacter sp.
CGAGGTCGTGGCGCTCGAAATGCTGCCATAACAGGGCCAGCACTTCTTCTTTGACGGCAGCCACGCCTGGATAGTCGACCAGTTCGGTGTCGCGCAACTGGCGCAGGCGTTCCTGAAACGCATCGGAGTTGACGCGAGCCGCAGCTTCGCGGCAGCCACTGTGGTTCAGCAACAGTTGGACATCGAGGTACAGCGGATTCAGCGCGTTGCGGCTGGAGGGGCTGTACGGGCTCGCCACTTCCGGTCGATGCGGAAACAGCGCGTGCAGCGGGCTGAGGCCCACGAACGACGCGCCCTGACGCGAGGCGATCTCCACCAGGCGGCGCAAGTCGCCGAAGTCACCGATACCCCAGTTGTGTGACGAGCGCAGCGCGTACAACTGGATCGTGCAGCCCCACCAACGTTCGCCCGATTGCAGCGCGGGGGGCAGCCAGCAGCGGCGCGGCGCCACCACGACCAGGCAGTGTGCGGAAATGTTGTTCGCGACGGACAGGCGCCAGTAACCGGGTTCGAGGGTGGCGTCGAGATCGATGACTTGCCGGCCATGTTCGACGAAGGTTTTGCCCTGACGCGCGGTTGCGGTGTTGCCGGCGTCTTGCGGATCGAGCCGCCAGTCGAGCGGCTGCGACTGAGCGTTTGCGCGCCAGCTGATTCGCTGCGGCTCGCTTTCCGTGATGACCTTGATCGCGGGCAAGCCTTGTTCGCGTTCCACGGTCTGGGGATTGCCATTGCCCCATCCCATCGCGAGCAGGGCCTTGCGCAACACAGATTCCCCGACAAGCTTGTCCTCGCCCCAGAAGCTGCTGTAGCGCAGCGCTATGCCCGCGCGCCTGGCGAGTTCAGTCAGATCTGCGGGTATCGAGGGCGTTTCGCTCATGGCGCCGAGCGTCCCATCTGCCAGCGCGCCGCCCAGGCCGGCCAGACACCGTCGGCGGTGCCTTCCGGCCAAGCGTGCGCGAACAGTAGCGCCGGATCCGTGAGTTCGGTCATGTCCCGTTGCGCACTCACCGGCTGGCTCCCGAGGTTCAGTTCCAGCACCAGGGCCTGACCGTCGGCGTAGCGCCAGCAGACATGGATACCGCTTTCTCCAACGCGATGCGCGGTGTGGTGGCCGGTGGCGAGCAGATGCTGCCGCGGCGCGATGTGCTTCTTGCGAACGGTCAGCGCTGCGGTCACCATTTCCTGCCAGCGCCCTCCCTCCTGGCTCTCGCGCTCCTTCTCATCGGGCCGGCTGGCATCGAAGGTCTCGGCGCTGCACGGGTCGGGGAGGTCGATTTCGCGACCGTCAGCGCCGCGCGCCGCATGCCCGAACTCGCGCTTGCGCCCCTCGCGCACTGCCGCGCGCAGTTCCCCTTGCCAATCGGCGAAGTAGAGAAAGGGTGCGGCGCTGCCAAATTCTTCGCCGAAAAAAAGCATGGGCGTTGCAGGGGTCAGCAATGCGAGCAACGTGGCCAGCGGCGCGGCGCCGGGTGGCACCAACGTGCGCAACCGCTCGCCGAAGGGCCGGTTGCCGGTCTGGTCATGGTTGTGCGCGAAGTTCACCATCGCGCCCAGCGGTTGGGGCGACGCTTCCTTGCATTCCACGCGGGCGCCGCCCTCCCTGCGAGGCGAGGGCTCGAACAGGAGTCCGTGTGTGAGGCAGCGGGCCAGGAGGTTCAGCGGTTCGGCGCCATAGTCGTGATAGTAGCGCTGGGTTTCCCCCGTGAGTGCGACATGCAAGACATGATGGAAGTCATCGTTCCACTGCGCGTCGTAGTGGCCTGGCCGCGGATCGGCGGCCAGGCGGGTGTGGTGGTTGTTCTCGTTCTCCAGCACCAGGTGCACGTGCCGGCCGGGCGTCGCGGCGCGCACAGCGGATGAGATCTCCTGGACCACGTCGGGATCATTCGCGTCGATGAAGGCATGAACAGCGTCCAGGCGCAGGCCGTCGAGCCGGTACTCGTTCACCCAGTACAGCGCGTTGTGGATGAAGAAGTTCCGCACCACGCCGCTGGCCGGACCATCGAAATTGAGGGCCGCACCCCAGGCGCTGCTGTGCGTTTCAGAGAAGAACTGCGGCGCGTAGCGGCCCAGGTAGTTGCCCGACGGGCCGAAGTGGTTGTAGACGACGTCCATGAACACCATCAAGCCGAGGCGATGCGCCTGCTGGACGAAGTGCTTGAGTTCGTCGGGCGTGCCGTACGCGGCGTGCGGCGCATACGGCAGCACGCCGTCATAACCCCAGCCGAAGCGTCCGGGAAAGTCCGCCACTGGCATCAATTCGACCGCTGTCACTCCCAGCCCGGCGAGGTATTCCAGCCGCTCGGTGGCGGCCACGAAGGTGCCTTCGCGTGTGAACGCGCCCACATGAAGTTCGTACAGCACGACCTCGTTCCAGGGTCGACCGGTCCAGTCCGCGTCCCATTCGAATTGCAGGGGGTCGACGACACAGCTCGGCTCGTTGACGCCGCGAGGATTTTGCCGCGAAGCGGGGTCGGGCACATGCAGTTCGCCGTCTATGCGCCACTGGTACAACGTGCCCGCAACGCCATCGTCCACATGGCATTCCCACCAGCCCTGGGCGTCGCAGACGGCCGGCAGATAGCTGGGCTCGGTGCCGTGCCCGTCGAGGATAGCTACTTCGGCTTGGCGCGCTGCCGGCGCCCACAGCCTGAAATCCACTCCGCCCGCCGCGCACAAGCTGGCGCCGAATGGCATCTCATGCCGGCACCGCATGGTCCCGTTCCGTAAGCGGCTGGGTGAGCAGGGCCATCGCTTGCGCCGCGAGCTCGAATTTGTCGGCACCTGCAACTCGGCGCGCGCTGTTGGCATCGAAGTGGCCAAGCGCGGTGTCGATGCGCACCGACCACTCACCCACGGCTGCGGGCGTCGCGGGCAAGGTGAACGAGACCGCATCAGCCGACGCGTTGAAAAGCAACAGCACGCAGGGCCCTGGGCCGTTCTCGTGCGCGCACTTGCCGTCGAGCAACGCGGCCACGCAACGCACAGTCGGGTTGTCCCATTCTTCTTGCGTCATCGGTAGGCCCCACACGCTGTACCAAGCGATATCGCGACGGCCGTCTTCGTTTTGCAAGCCGCTGAACCACTGGTTCAGACGCAACACGGGCAGCTCACGTCGCAGCCGAATCAGGGCTGCGGTAAATGACAGCAGCGGGTCATTGCGGCGCTCCTCGCTCCAATCGAGCCAGCTGAGCGGGTTGTCCTGGCAATACGCGTTGTTGTTGCCGCACTGCGTGCGACTCATTTCGTCGCCGCCAAGGAGCAGGGGTACGCCACGCGAGACGAACAGTGTCGCGAGGAAGTTGCGCTTCTGGCGCTCACGCAGTGCCACGACATCGGGGTTGTCGGTGGGGCCTTCGAAGCCGCAGTTCCAGCTGCGGTTGTGGCTTTCGCCGTCGCGATTGTCCTCGGCGTTCGATTCGTTGTGCTTGTCGTTGTAGCTCACGAGGTCGTGCAACGTGAAGCCGTCATGCACCGTGACGAGGTTGACGCTGGCGATCGGGCAGCGGTTGGCGTGTTGGTAGATGTCGGCGGAACCGCAAAGGCGCGCCGCAAACTCCTGCAGACTGCCATCGGTGCCGCGCCAGAAATCCCGCACCGAGTCGCGATAGCGCCCGTTCCATTCCGACCATGCGGCCGGGAAACCGCCGACGCGGTAACCGTCAGGACCGACGTCCCAGGGTTCGGCGATGAGTTTCACGCGGCGCAGCACCGGGTCTTGGGCGACGGCGCTCAGGAAGGGTGAACGGTGATCGAAGCTGCCCGCGCCGTTGCGCGCAATCGCGGGTGCCAGATCGAAGCGAAAGCCGTCCACGTGCATCTCTTCCACCCAGTAGCGCAAGCTGTCCATGATGAGCCGCAGTGTCGCCGGATGACTGGCGTCCAGTGTGTTGCCGGTGCCTGTGAAGTCCAGGCAATGGCGCTGGTCGTCGGTGAGCCGGTAGTAGGCCGCATTGTCGATGCCCTTGAAGCTGAGCGTGGGCCCGAGATGGTTGCCCTCGCACGTGTGGTTGTAGACGACGTCGAGGATGACTTCAATCCCCGCCGCATGCAGCACTTTGACCATGCGCCGGAAGTCGTTGATGTCGCCGCCCGGGCAGTAGCGCGGCTCCGGAGCGAAAAAGCCGACGGTGTTGTAGCCCCAGTAGTTGGCCAGGCCCAGGTCGATGAGCCGCCGCTCGTCGTTGAAGGCCTGCACCGGGAGCAATTCCACCGCCGTGACGCCCAGGCGGCGCAGGTGCCGAACGGCGGGCTCCGACGCGAGCCCGGCGAAAGTGCCGCGCAAACCGGGCGGCACTTCCTCCATCTGCTGCGTGAAGCCGCGCACGTGAACCTCGTAGAACACCGTGTCTGCCAGCGGGGTGCACGGCGGGGCATCACCTTCCCAGTCGAAATACGGGTCGACCACCACGCATTTCGCGGCGCGCGCGGCGTTGTTGACGGTGTCGATCTTCATGTCGCGCTCCGCGCTACCAAGCTTGTACGCATATTGCCAGGCCGCTCCGTGGAGCGTGCGATCGATGGCACGGGCGTAGGGATCAAGCAACAGCTTGTGAGGATTGCAGCGCAGTCCGGCAGCCGGGTCATAAGGCCCGTGGACACGCAGGCCGTAGCGTGCACCCGGCATGAGGCCCGGAACGAAGCCATGCCAGATATCGTCGGTGCGCGAGGGCAGGGCGATGCGCCGCATCTCTCGCGTCCCCGATGCGTCGAAAAGGCACAGCTCGACACTGTGGGCAACGCTGGAAAAGACAGCGAAATTAACGCCGCCAAGCTCGAGCGTCGCGCCAAGGGGCCAGGGGCGGCCAGTTTCGCACCGCTCCGGCAGATGGGAGTCGGGCGGGGTCTTGCGGCGAGCGGCAGGAGGCTTGGCGACGGCCTGTGCCGTCATGCAAACGCCTCCTGCACCCGCTCGCTGTTGTCCATGAGGCTCGGCTTGGCGATGCGCGAGAGAGTGGGCATCGGCCGGCGGCGCGGGAAGAAGCCGGCAGGGACGACCACGATCCCGCTTTCGGTCACGTGGAAGCGACGGCGGTCCTCCTCCGGATTGAAGCCGATGCGCTCCTGCGGCGGCACGTCGTTGTC
>JBKJTX010000040.1:0-3259 GCA_046590315.1 Ramlibacter sp.
ATTTCGGGTTGTTCTGTTCCACGCCATCAGTACCGTTGCTGCGCAACATCGCGGCCAAGCAGGCCATGGAGATGCTGCTCACCGGCGAATTCATCAGCGCGCAGCAGGCGCAGGAGCGCGGCCTCGTGAATCGCGCGGTGGTGCCCGAGCAGCTGGATGAGGAGATCGAAAAGTTGGTGGCGAGCATTCTCGACAAGCCGCGTGCGGCCATCGCCATGGGCAAGGAAGTGTTCTATCGGCAGCGCGAGATGGGCATCGCCGCCGCGTACCAGCTGGCCGAACAGGTCATGGCGGTGAACATGATGGACGATTGCGCCCAGGAGGGCGTGACGGCTTTCACGCAAAAGCGCAAGCCCGCCTGGAAGTCCTAAAAAAAGATGACTGAACTCGACACGCTGGTCCGAGACCTGGGCCACCCGGGAATGCCGTTGGAATTTGGCGTGCTGTTGGGCTGCCTGGCTCTGGCGCTCGGCATCTGCTGGTTGATCGGGCGCAAGCAATCGCAGGACTCCGTATGGTTCGGCCGCGCGATCGTCGACGGCCTGTTGTTTCCCCTGCTGGCGCTGGGCCTCACTTACGGTGCGTTGCTGGCCCTTGCCGCGCGCCATCCCACGCCGCTACTGAAGATCGCGGTCCCGGTTTTGATCTCGCTGGCGGGCATTCGCTTTCTGGCCCGGGTGTTTACGGTCGTCTTTCCATCCTCGGGCATGGCCCGAATGATCGAGCGCCTGTTTTCCTGGGTCGCGTGGATCGCCGCCGTGCTCTGGATCGTCGGGCTGCTGCCCGCCGTGATGGAACGAATGGATGCCGTCCATTTCGCACTCGGCAAGAACAAGGTCAGCCTGCTGGGCATCGTCCAGGGCGCGCTGTCGGCCGGCGTGGTGCTGGTGCTGGCACTCTGGATTTCCGCCGTGCTGGAAAAGCGCGTGCTCAGCACGGCAGTGCACGATTTGTCGCTGCGCAAGGTTGCTTCCAACGCGATCCGCTCGATCCTCTTGCTGGTGGGCTTCCTCTTCGCACTCTCGGTGGTAGGGGTCGACCTCACGGCCTTGTCGGTGCTGGGCGGTGCGCTGGGCGTGGGCCTGGGCTTTGGCCTGCAGAAGCTCGCGGCCAATTACGTGAGCGGTTTTGTCATCCTGTTCGAGCGCAGCCTGCGCATCGGCGACATGGTGAAGGTCGATAACTTCGAGGGCGTCGTCACCGACATCAAGACGCGCTACACGCTGATCCGCGCGGCCAACGGGCGCGAGGCCATCGTGCCGAACGAGAAGGTCATCACCGAGCGAGTGGAGAACCTTTCGCTGGCCGATACGCGCATCCTGGTGACGGCCACTGTGACGGTCGGCTATGAGAGTGACGTGGACCAGGTGCAGCGCATTTTGCTGGACGCCGCTGCCGGCAGCGAGCGGGTTTTGGTGGATCCGGCTCCCGTGTGCCAGCTGCTGCGTCTTGGGCCCGACGGCCTCGACTTCAGCGTGCTGTTCTGGATAGACGAGCCGGGGCGCCAGGCGGCCGCGCTGTCAGAGACGAACCTGCGCGTGCTGCGCGGCCTGGGTGAAGCGGGTATCAACATTTCGCATCCGCAGCGCGTGGTGCACCTGCGCGGAAACGCCAGGGCTATTTCATCAGAGACGGCAACCACAAGCTGAGCTGCGGAACCGCGATCAACACGCCGAGCATGAACGCCAGCACCAGCACGAAGGGCCAGCAGCCGCGGAAGATGGCGCCCAGGCCCACGCCGGGCAGGAGGGCGTTGAGCACGAACATGTTCATGCCCACCGGCGGCGAGATCAGGCCGATCTGCACCACCATCACGATCAATACGCCGAACCACACCGGGTCGAAGCCGAGGGCCGTGACGATCGGGAAGAACAACGGGATGGTGAGCAGCACCATCGTCAGTTCTTCCATCACGGTGCCCAGGATCACATAAACCAGCATCATGGCCACGATCACCATGGTGGGCGAGAACCCGCTGCCGGTGATCAGTTGCTTCAAGTCGCCGGGCATCGACGTGAAGTTCACGAAGTTGGCGAAGATGGTCGCCGCGATCAGCAGCGTGAACAGCATTGCAGTCGTGCGCGCCGACTCCACCAGCACCTGGAACAGGATGGCGCCCGTCAGGCGGCCGCGGAGCAGCGCGAACAGGAAGGCACCGGCCGCGCCGAAGCCCGCGCCCTCCGTGGCAGTGAAGATGCCGCCATAAATGCCGCCCAGCACGACGATGACCAGCAGCAGCACGCCCCAGATGCCGCGCAGCGCCTGCCAACGTTCCTGCCAGGTGCTGTGCCCACCAGGCGGTGCATGCTGCGGGTCGCGCCAAGTGATCCACGCGATGCCCAGCATCATGAGGGCTGCCGAGGCCAGGCCAGGGATCACGCCGGCGGCGAACAACTTGCCGATGCTGGTCTCGGTGATGATGCCGTAGATCACCATGATGGTGGAGGGCGGAATCATGATGCCCAGGGTGCCACCGGCGGCGATAACGCCCATCGACAGCTCGTCGCTGTAGCCGAGCTTCTTCATCGACGGGTAGGCAACTTTGCCCATGGTTGCGGCTGTAGCGATTGACGAACCGCAGATGGCGCCAAAACCCGCGCAGGCCACGATCGTCGCGTGCGCGAGGCCTCCGCGCAGATGGCCGATGAAAGTGTAGGCAGCGTGGAACAGCTCTTGCGCCAGACCCGCGCGCGCCACGAAGTTGCCCATCAGGATGAACAACGGAATCACCGACAGGGTGTACGCGAAGCCGGTTTCGTACACGACCTGCGCAGTGCTCGCGAGAGCCGGCTCCCAGCCTCGAACCAGGCCCATGCCGACGAAGCCCACGCCTGCCATGGAAAACGCCAGCGGAACGCGAAGCAGGGCGAAGACAAAGATGACCGCGAAGCCGGCGAGTGCCTCGATCACAGCGCCGCCCCTTCGCCTTCGGCCAGGTCGGCAGCCGGCCGCGCGATGAGGTACAGGTGCACCAACCCCGACAGGCCGCACAGCAGCGACATGCCATAGATGAATGGCGCCTTGGCGAGCTTGAGCTGCGCAGTGGTCTCGCCGCTTTCGACGAACTGGCCCCCGGTCTTCCACATCAGCAGCGCCAGCGCGATCAAAGCGCCGGCCACCAGCAGGTGGATCAGGGCCTTCTGCCATTTCAACGCGGATGCGGGCATCCAGGCATCCAGCGAATCGAACAGGACGTGCTCGCCGCGCAGCGACACCAGCGGCAGCGCGGCGAAGATGACCACTACCATCAGCAGCTCGG
>JBKJTX010000453.1:0-2591 GCA_046590315.1 Ramlibacter sp.
AGTACGGGTCGAGCACGCTCACCTCCGTGATGCGGTTCACCGGCAGGCCATTTCGGTCGGCCACCTTGCGGATGGACTCGGGGCTGGGGCCGTCGTAGATGCAGTAGGTTTGTTTGCGGTCCGGGGTCACGTACGAGTGGACCCAGGTCACGCCTTGCTCGGCGTTGTTGGCCACTACGCCGGCCACGGCCTTGCGGCCTTCGGCGGTCATGGGGATGGAAAGTCCATCGGGAAAGCTGCGTTCGACGAGGTAGCGGGGCATGTCAATCTCCTTGGGTTGCGGCAGATGCCGTGCCCGAAGGATGCGCGATTGCCCCGAGCGGCGACTCGGCGGAGTTGCCTACTTTGCGGCCGGCGATTGCCCAAATTGCGTGCCGCCCAGATTGGCTCGCTGAGCGGCCTGGATCGCAGCCACGCGCGAATCAACCCCGAGCTTGACGAACACGGACGCCAGATGGTGGTCCACCGTGCGCACGGAACGGCTGAGGCGCGTGGCGATTTCGGAATTGCGCAATCCTTGGCAGAGCAGCTTGAGCACTTCGATTTCGCGTGTGGTCAAGCCGTGCGGATGCGCCCGAGTCGATGTCCGGGCACCGCGCACGATGCCCTTCACGCCGGCGTTTTGCAATTGCCTTCGCAGGGCGTCCGCAGCCGGCCGCGCGCCCAGTTTTTCGAAAATCAGCAAGGCCTGCTGCTGGGCGAGCGGGTCACCGTCCGCCAACGCTCTGGCCTGTTCGTATGGGCAGCCCAGGCGCTCCCAGACTGCGGCGGCACCGCACCAGTCGCCGGAAATTTGCAGGGCGTACGGCTCGGCACTCTGGCGGGGTGCGCTGTCCAGCTGGCCCGCGCGCCAGCGCCAGAAGGCCAGCTCGCCGATGAACCAGGGGTGCCCCTTTTCTTGGGCGAGCGCAAGCGCGGCCTGGGTCTCTTCGGCCACCGCTTGAAGGTCACCGCGGGCATATGCTGCTTCGGCACGAGCTGCCCGCACGGGTGCGATACGCTGAAGCGTGCCGGTGGGACCGGCAAGCCGCAGCGCCTCATCCAGAACCTCCTGCGCGCCGGAGTCGCCACGGCGTTGCCGCAGGCGGCCTAACGCGACCAGGGCCATCACGCGTGCGATGGCGGAGAGGGTGTGTGCGTTGGCGATCCGTTCCGCCCGTTCGGCCGCCGCATCCCATTGGCCTTGATAGACCTCGCACAGCGCGAGCCAAGCCATGCTGTAGTGTGCGGGTAGATCGAACTCGTGCTCCGCGGCGTAGTCGGCCCCTTCGCGCAGCCATTTGACGGCCTCTGGCAGGCGCATCAATTCGCCGGAGACGCTGCCCATGTTCAGCAGCGCGTTGGCCACAGCCATAGGCATGTCGTGTTCGCGCGCCAACTCCAACGTCTCCAGCATCTGCCGGTTGCCGGCGTCGTAGTCGATGAACATCCGCGCTGTGCCGCTTGTGCTCAGCGAGAGGATCAACCGCCGCGTGTCGCCGTGCGCGCGGGCGATCTCGATCGATTTCTCGCTCCATTGCACGCTCTGGTGGCAATCGCGATCCAGCATGCGCAATGCAGCGAGCACGCCGTATGCCGTCGCCAGCGCAGCGCCGGACGGCAGCCGTTCCAACAGTTCGATGGCTTGCAGGATGGTCTGGTCGGCCTCGACATTGCGCATCATGTACACGTGCAGCAACGCCTGCCGGCTGAGGTTGGCCCCTCGCGCGGCCAGGTCGCCGCTTTCGCGATACAGCGCATCGAGCTCCTGTCGGGCCGCCAGGGCTTCGTCCTGCCTGTCGACGTCGGCGCTGTCCAGCGCAAACGCCTCCAGCCATGCGATGCGCTCATCGGCCTGGGCGGCCTTGCCGCCATGAAGCAATGCGTTGCGCAGATGCCGCGCTGCCTCACCCGTCGCGCCGCGGGTGCGCGCCTCCGCGGCCGCGGCCGGCGCATAGCGGCGAACCGAATCCTCGTCACCGGCCAGTGCCGCATGGTGCGCCAGTCGCGCCGTCGATGCGGTGCCGACAGCCTCGAGCGCTTGCAGCATGCGCCGGTGCAGTGCCTGCGCCGCCGGCGCGGACAACGCGGATTCGACTGCAACGCGTCCCAGCTCGTGGCGAAAGCCGATGGTCGGCCCTTCTGCAGCCAGCAAGCCGGAGTCCAGGCAAGCCTCCAACTGAGCCAGCGCCGGATCGAGCAGCAACTGCAGCACCCGGAGTTCGAGCCGGCCCGGCTCGATCGATACCATGCGCACGATGTCCTGCGCTGTCTTGTCGAGGCGGGCGAACCGCGCAAGCACGAGGTCCTGCACGCTGGCGGGAAGCTGCTGCGCGGGGTGACGCAGCAACTCGGTGAGGAAGAACGGGTTGCCTTCAGTCGCTTGAAAAAGGCCGGCCGGCGAGCGAAGCGACCGGCGCGCGAGCGTCTCGACGCCCGCTTCCGTGAGGGGATCGAGTTGAATGCGCGTGTGGTTGTCGGTGGGCAAGTCGCCGATGACGCGGCGCAGAGGATGAGAAATGGACACCTCGTCATCGCGGTAGCTGACCACCAGCAAGGCCCGGGTGCGTTCGATGCGCCGGCCGAGAAACTTGATGAGGTCCAGCGTCGCT
>JBKJTX010000466.1:0-12572 GCA_046590315.1 Ramlibacter sp.
TATCCGCGACAAGGTGGCGGGCTTCACCGGTGTCATCTCGGACCTGGGTGGCCCCACGGCCAACATGTACCGCATCGGCTGCAAGAGCCCGGAAATCGAGTCGGCCTGCCGCAAGCCAAGCTGCGTCTATCCGGGCATCTGCTCGAACCTCAATACCGACCACAGCGCGTTGATCCACATGTACCGGCGGGCGCGGGCGCTCAAGGGCGTGAAGAAGATCCTGATCGGTTCCGGCCTGCGCTACGACCTGGCCGTGCAGTCGCCGGAATACGTCAAGGAACTGGTGCAGCACCACGTCGGCGGCTATCTGAAGATCGCGCCCGAGCACACCGAACAGGGCCCGCTGACGCGGATGATGAAACCGGGCATCGGGAGCTATGACAAGTTCAAGGCGATGTTCGAGAAGTACAGCGCGGAGGCCGGCAAGAAGCAGTACCTCGTGCCGTACTTCATCGCCGCGCATCCGGGCACCAGCGACGTGGACATGATGAATCTTGCGTTGTGGCTGAAGAAGAACGGCTTTCGCGCGGACCAGGTGCAGACGTTCTATCCGAGCCCGATGGCGACGGCCACGGCGATGTACCACTCGGGCCGCAATACGTTGCGCAAGGTCCGGCGTGCGAGCGATGATCCGTTGGACACCGTGGACATTGTGCGCGGCGAGCGGCGTCGCCGGCTCCACAAAGCGTTCCTGCGCTACCACGACGCCAACAATTGGCCGCTGCTGCGTGACGCGCTCAAAGCGATGGGCCGCGCTGACCTGATTGGCAACGGCAAGCATCAGTTGATTCCGGCCTATCAGCCAATCACCGACGGGAGCTACCAGAGCGCGCGCCGAAAGAACTCGACGCCCACCGCGGGCAAGCCGCCGCAGCCGGTGAAGGGCAGGTTGCTGACGCAGCATACCGGCTTGCCGCCGCGGGTGACGGGGGCGGCCAGACCCCCCCTGCGCAAGCCACGCTAGCTGCTCGCGTTCACCGGTTTGTCGCTGGGAGCCTGTGAGAGTTGGGCGAGCAGCGCGTCGACGGCCTCGAGGCTGGCCGGCTTGGTAAGGTGGTGGTCGAAGCCGGCGCTGCGCGAACGCGCTCGGTCCTCGCGCGCGCCCCATCCGGTGAGCGCGACCAGGACCGCATCCCGCGTACCAGCCCCAGCCCTCATCTCGCGCGCCACTGCATAGCCGTCCTTGCCCGGCATGCCGATGTCCAGGAAGACGATGTGAGGGTGAAAGTCATTGGCCGTGCGCAATGCCTCGTCGCCATCGTTTGCCACCCGCGTCTGATGCCCCTGCATTTCCAGCAGCGCCGCCAGGCTCTCCGCCGCGTCTGCGTTGTCGTCAACCACCAGCACACGTACGCCAGCCGGAGCGGGCGCGGGCGCCTGACCGGCCGGCGGAACTGAAGACGCGGGCGCCGGGATCGCGGAGAGCGGCAAGCGTACGATGAAGTTGCTACCGCGGCCTGCGCCTTCGCTGTGCGCCTCCACCTCACCCCCGTGAAGTTGAACCAGCCGCTGCACCAATGCCAAGCCGATGCCGAGCCCGCCTTGCGACCGGTCGCTGTCGCGGCCTACCTGCGTGAACATCTCGAAAACGCTGGGCAGCGCCTGTGCTTCGATCCCCGTCCCGGTGTCGCTCACCTGCACCACGGCCTGGCCGCGTTCGGCTTTGGCCGACAGCTCAATTCGCCCGCCGCTGGGTGTGTAGCGTGCAGCATTGTTCAAGAGGTTGCTCACCACCTGCGCCAGGCGCGTCGCGTCGCCCGACACGGGCATCGGATCGTCGGGCACACTCACTTCCAATGTGTGGTTGCCCCCCGTGATCAGCGGCATGCTGGTCTCCACGGCGCTTGCGAGTACGGCCTTCAGATCCAGCTGCTGCCGGCGCAGCTCCACCTTGTTGCTGGAAATCCGCGCGATGTCCAGCAGATCGTCCACCAGGTGGACCATGTGTTTGAGTTGGCGCTCCATCATCGTGCGGGCGCGTTCCTGAACCTGCAGGTCGCCGTCGGCGATCCGCATCATCTGCAGACCATTGCTGATCGGCGCAAGCGGATTGCGCAGCTCGTGTGCGAGCGTGGCCAGGAATTCGGTCTTGCGGCGATCGCTCTCCGCCAGCTCGGACGCGAGGCGCCGCAAGTTACCTTCCGCCTCTTTGCGCTCGGTGATGTCGGACACTGTGCCCAGGATGCGTCGCGAAGTTCCGTCGGCGGCGGCCTGCGCGACGCCGGTGGCCTCGATCCAGCGTATGGCGCCGTCACTGCGGCGGATGATGCGACCCTCTAAATGCAGGCGACCGGCGTCGTGCAACGCAAGTCCCATTTGTTCGCGCATAGCGTCGGCATCGTCCGGATGCGCAAACTCGGAAAGGAAGCGGGGCGAGCTGATCGGCATCTCCGAGACTGGCAAGCCGAAGATCGCGTGCAGGCGTTCGTTCTCCCAGGTGACCTGGTCGGTGACCGTGTCCCACACCCACACGCCGAGCCCCGCGGCCTGTGTCGCGAGCCGCACGCGCTCCTCGCTGGCGCGCAACTGCTCGCGGCTCTGGCGAATGAGCTCGGCGGCAGCCTCGGCCTCTTCGCGGCGGATTTGTTCGCCAGCCGCAGCTTCCCGCGCCATCTCGGCTTCCTGACGGGAAGTCACGTCGTGCATCGAAACGACGGCACCGAGTTTGCGTCCCGTATCGTCATGGAGCGGCTGGCCGCTTGCCAGCACCATGCGGGGCCTTCCCGCGGGCGGGGCGATCACCATCGCGGCGTCGCGAACATGCTCGCCGGCAAGGGCGCGGTAGAGCGGGACTTCGTTCCGGGGCAAGGGCGTCAGGCCGTCGGGCCGAAAAAGATGGTAGTCGGCACTCCAACGCTGCGAGCCGACCGACTGCGCGTCGAGCCCATGGAATTGCCGGGTCGCGCGGTTGAAAAGGGTCAGCGTTCCGTTCGCGTCGCACGCCACAATGCCGTCCTCGACTGCTTCAAGCACCGCCGAGAGGAAGACGCGGTCCTGCACCGCCTGGCGTTCCGCTACCTGCAATTCCTGCTTGCTGCGGTGCAACTCGACGAAGAACGCGACCTTGGCCTTGAGCACAGCGGCCATGATCGGTTTGGTGAGGAAGTCGACGGCGCCCATGGCGTACGCGGCTTCGATCGACAGGTCGGACGAATCCGCCGTGATGAAGATGATGGGCGTGCCTCGCGAGCGTCTCTGCGCGCGAATCAGGCTCGCCGTCTCGAATCCATCCATGCCGGGCATGTGGACGTCGAGCAGCACGGCCGCGAAATCGGCATCGCGCAACTGGCGCAGGGCCTCTTCGCCGGAGCCCGCGCGCACCAGGGGCTCGCCAAGAACCTGGAGCACGGCTTCGAGCGCCAACAGGTTGCTCGGCTCGTCGTCAACGAGAAGAATGGGTGCCACAGCAGGAGTATCCACCGGCGTGACGCTACCTCAATTGAAACGCGGCTGGCGTCGGAGAACAGCTCATCTTGCAAATCGGCGAGTGGGGGAGAAATAACATAATGGTCGCATGACCAGACCGCACAGGCAACCCAATGGATGAGTCGTCGGCCCGCCGCGTGGTGCTGGCTTGGGCCGTCGAAACTGTCGACACGCAAGGCAAGCTCCTTAGTCCCCTCGAGCGCGACCAAGCGGACCGTGACGCGCGCCAGGACGCGATTCGCGCAAGCGAGGGCAAGTCACCTTCGGAACCCGCGGAGTTTCTGCTGTTGCGGGCCCGACGGGTGCTCGCGATGGTGGGCATCCGCAATCCGGGTGTTGCCGGGTTGCAAGACCCGGTGTCCTGGCCGAAATGGGTGGCGGGGGCAACGCCCCTTGCCGCCCTCGTCGTGGGCGTGCTCACGGACGCGATCGGCAACCCGCACCGCGTCGATCTGGTGTCGTTGCCGCTCCTGGGCATTGTGCTTTGGAACGTCGCGATGTATGTGGGGCTGGCGGGCGGCTGGCTCTTGTCGCGCGGACGAGAACGTCGACCCCTGCTGGCAGGACTGGGCCGGTGGACCGATGGCGAGCGCGCGTTGCGCCGCCGACCCGGCAACATCCGAGCACAGGTGACGGCGCAGTTCCACAAGCGCTGGTTCGCGGCCACCGAAACTTTGCACGTCGAACGGTGCAAGCGCGTGCTGCACCTTTCCGCCGCTTTCTGGGGCATTGGCGTCGTGCTGTCGCTGCTGGTGCGCGGATTGGTTGTGGAGTATCGCGTCGGCTGGGAAAGTACTTTTCTGGGTGAGCAGCAGGTCCACGCCATTCTCAGCGTATTGCGCCTGCCCGCATTGTTGGTGTTTCCGTTCCAGCCGTTCACGGTACAGGAAGTCGCCGGCTTGCAGTTCAGCCAGGGTGGTGCTGCTGCAGCCGGGGCGCGCTGGGTGTACCTGTACGTGGCTTTGCTCTTGGTGGTGGTGTTTGCTCCACGCCTGATGCTGGCCGCATGGTCCAGGTGGCGCGAGCGCATGTTGTCCGGGCGGCTGATGTTGAATCTGGACGATCCTTACTACCGCCGGATCGTGTCGCTGCTGGATTCCACCCGGGTGCAGCTGGCGTTGCTCACGCATCGGCCCGAAGACAAGCATGCATTGTTGCGGGTGATCGCGCAGGAAACTGATCCCGGCCCCGTTCTCGCGAGTTCGGAATTCGGCGACGTGCTGCGTTTGGTGAACATCCCGGCCGACCCGGTTCTGCCCGAGCAGCGCCCGCCCGCAACCGAGGGCTGGCTGCGCCGCGCGCTCGCGAGATTGGGGCTGGGGCACCCCACGCCCGAGCCAGGGGATCCCGCTTTGCGGGCCGTGCGCGACGAGAGCGACGCGGTGTTGCACGTGGTAAGCACACTCGCCGATCTCGACGCGGCCAAGCCCTTGCTGGAATGGATCGCCAAGCCGGTGCTTGTGCTCGTCAATCGGCCTTACGGGGCGGAAACGGCGCAACCGGGCTTGGTGGCGCAAGCCGAGACGCAGCGCGCACGTCTGGCCGTCACCTCTGATGTTCTTTCGTTTGACAATTTCGCGCGCTGCTGGGTGCAGGAGGGCGAGCTGCTGGAGGCGATTGCGCATCGGCTGCCGGAGGCCAAGGCGGCAGGCTTCGCGCGGATCGTGACAGCCTGGAGCGCGCGCAATGACATCCGGTTGCAGCGGGCGATGGCCGTCGTGGCGGAACACCTGTTGTACGCCGCGCGGCAAGTGGAAGAGGTGCACAGCAGTGCCCTTACCGTGCGGAACCTGATTCCGGCCGAACGCGAAGCGCAGGCCGGCGCGCGGCAAGGGGCGATGGATGCGATTGTCAAACGGCTTAACGCCTCAGCTGCGGAGATGTTCTCGCGGCTGCGAAAGCTTCATGGCATTGACGAAGAGGCCGGTAGCGACCTTCAGCACTGGCTGGAGGAAAAGTTTGTGGTGCAGCAGGCGATCGACATACCCCAGGCAGGCATCGCGGGCGCGGCCAGCGGCGCGGCGATGGGCGCGACCGTCGATGTGCTGGCCGGCGGCCTCACACTGGGCGCCGCGACGGCGCTTGGCGCCTTGCTGGGAGGCGGCGCGGCGTATGTCGCGGCGGCGTGGAAAAACCGGTCGTCGCCAAGCGGCGGCACCATCGTGCAGCTGAGCGACGCGATGATGCGGGCGATGGTCGAGGCGGCCCTGTTGCGTTACCTTGCCGTCGTTCATTGCGGAAGGACCGCCCCAGGCCAGGAGGGCGAGCTGCGCTCGATTCATAGGGTGGACGTGGCGGCGGCCGTGCAGGCACGCGCGGAAATGCTGCCGCCCTTCTGGAGCAGCTCCCGAACTCAGCCCAATCCATCGCGCTTGGCGCAGCCGTTGGTATACGAACTCGAGACGATGGTGCGTACAGCGTTGCAGGTGCTGTATCGGCCCCAGCATCTTGCGCCGGGACCGGATCCCAAGTCAGCCATATCTGGACATCAGGGCAAGGCGTAGTCCTACAAAAGAATGGTTGAGCTTGCTCCACCATGGCTGACCCACCGACAGGAGTACCTCAAAATGCAAGATACCAGCATCACCACTTCGACCACTGCCGCCGCTGAGACCACTCCGGCCGCCGAGCGGCGCCTGCGCGGCTTCGCCGCCATGTCGCCCGAGAAAAAGAAGGAAATCGCCAGCATGGGCGGCCGGGCTGCCCACGCCTGCGGACGCGCTCACCAGTTCAGCACCGAAGAGGCACGCGCGGCTGGCAAGAAGCGCCATCAGCGCGCCGAACGGCCCAGCTGATGCGCCACTCACATTCCGACGTTCCGTGCGAGCGTCCTGGTGAGGCGCGCCCGGGTGAGCGGCAGGGCCCGAGCCGGCACGGTTAATCACGCCTGATTGGAGTTACCTCAAAGCAACTTCGATTTCGTTCAGCTTGCGTTCAGTTGGTTGCAAGCACGATGGCTCCATGTCAAACCAGGGAGCCCTCATGAACCGTTTAATACCGGGCAGATTCGTAGCTGCAGCTGCAGTTGCCGTAGCGGCATTTGGGGCCAGCCCCGCCGCTTATGCACGGAGCGACGTGTACCTGACCATCGGTCTGCCAGGCGCGCCAGTCTACGTTGAGCCGCAGCCCGTCTATGTTCGCCCGCAGCCTGTTTATGTGCAGCCGCAGCAGGTGTACGTCCGCCCGGCGCCCGTGTACGCGCCACCTGTTTATGCGCCTACCCAAGTCTATGTGCGGCGCGCGGCGCCGGTCTACGCCTATTCGTACGAAGAGCAAAGAGCGTGGCGGCGTGCCAAATGGCGTCGTCATAACGCGCGGCACTATCACCACCACCACCAAGGTTGGGAAGCGTATCAGTCTCAGAGTCGCAACTGGAATTGATATGTCGACGCCAACGCCCGGACTGCGCCAAATGGCCACCGCACAACTCGCGCGCAATGAAAGCTGGCGCGATCAGAGAGAAATTAACTCGCAGCAAGAATACCCGGTAAGTCCCGGCGCCGCGGTGCTCGATTCGGACGATCTTGCGCTGTTCAGCGCCTTGCTTGTTAGAGCCGGTCTCGATCCGCTTGACTTCCGGGTAGCCGCGTACGAAGTGCAAAGGCCTGCACATCTTCCCAACCTGAAGGCCTTGGTCACGGTCACCTGCGGCGCAGTCAGGGTCTCGCGAACCTATTTTGTTTGTGCAGAAAAATTCGACTGGTTCGCCGATCTTTCGGACGACATCCGAGCCCGAGTGTTTTCGGCAGGAACGCAAGCCATCATCGATTGACAGCTTGTGCCGCTGCCGTGAGGCGTCAAGGCTTCTTGACGATCTCTTTCACGCCTTGCTTCACGTCGCCCAATTTCTTCTGGGCTTTACCCGCCAGTTCCCGCGCGCCGCCCCGGGCTTCCTGGTCGGCGTTGCCGGTGGCTTTGCCGACCTCCTGCTGCGTTGCGCCGGCGGCTTCCTTCAGCTTGCCTTTAATCTGGTCCTTATTCATGACAGTTCCTTTCGTGAATGGAATTTCAGGTTAAGACGCAGTGTTGCTCATGAATGCAAGATCAGTGCGCCCCCCTACGGTGCGGTGCCGCCTAGATTCCTTTTGTGGAAAAGCGCCAATTGCGTGATCGCAGTCTGCTGCAATCCCGCTGGGTGCAACGGGCTTTGAACCGGAACGATGCGCTTGTTTCGCCGGGGTTACGCCGCGTTGCTGAGCCATTGAATGGCTTCGTTCATTGACGTGAATATGCGAAGCTGCAGGCCTTGCATGACGGCCACCTTTTCGCTCGTACGCGTGATCTTTTCTTCTGGCACCACCGAGGCCATCTTGTCGAGGTGCTGGAGCTGGCGCGCGGCGTGCTCGCCCATCTGGAAGTGTTCGGTGAATTTCAGCTCGCCCGTGACGTCGAGCAGATCAACCAGGATACGGCGGTCCCCACGCTCGCGCGTTTGCTGGGCCAGACTGGCAATCAGTTCAAGGAAGGTATCAAGCGACGCCGGCCCGGAGATCTTGATCGACGTGAACTCTGGCAGCCGCCGAATGCGGTACTGCAAAGGCAGCGACACGTTGGAGCGTGAAACCATGACGCTCCGATACTAAGCCGATTGCGTCCGCTTGTGTGCGTCTGAGGTCCGCCCAATGCGATCAGGCCTTAGTGTCCAGCGCATTGCGGATGCGCCGCACGCCAGGCAGGTAAATCAACTCCGAAAGTAGCAGATCGCGTTGGGCATGGGAAAGTTCGCCGGCCAAGCGCACTACACCGTATTCCGCACTGACCTCGACCGCTTGCGGGTCGGCCACCAAGTCGGCGACGCGCGCGCGAACCCGCTCGATCAGCATTGCATCGCTCACGGGCTGGGCGAATTCGCCTCGGCGCGCGAGAAAAGCGCTACCCGCGAGCCACGTCAGACCGGCACCGATCACGAACGCGACGGCCACGAGTGCAAAGGGGGGACGAACGGTTAGCGCTTTCATGCTCAAGCGGCCTTTTTGCGCGGCTTGGGTTTAACGGCAGTACTCACGCGCGCTGCGCTCTTAGTTGCCGCCGCCTTGCGTGCCCGAGCCGGCTCGTCCTCGTCGTTCGCGGCACGGCGGCGCGACGGCTTGACTTCCTTAGCCGATTCATCTTCGGTTTCAGCCTTGCTGCCGCCCCTGCGCAGGCTCTTGCGCAGGAGTTCGGTGAGGTCGATGATGTCGGCGCTGGCCTTGACTTCTTCGCCTTCCAGCGGCTTCATGATGTGCTCGCCCTCGCCGGCCTTGACCTTCTCGGCGACAACCTGCTCGAGCTTTTCGCGGAACTCGTCGTGAAAGTCGTTGGGCTTCCATTCATCTTCCAGCTCGCTCACGAGCTGCTGCGCCATTTTCAGTTCCTTGTCACTGAGTTTGGTTTCATTCGTGTCGGGCATCGGCAGGCCGGCAGTGTCGCGCACCTCGTCGGCCCAGCGCAGCAGTTCGAGCACCAAGCCTTCTTCAGCCGGTACCAGCGCCGCAAGATGCTGGCGCGTAGAGATCACCACCCGCGCGATACCGACTTTGCCAGTGCGCCGCATCGTTTCCAAGAGCAAAAGGTAAGGCTTCTGTCCTTTGCTCGCGGGCGCCACGTAGTAAGGCTTGTTGTAATAGGTCGTCGGGATTTGTGCACCGTCAATGAACGATTCGATCTCGATCGTCTGCGTTGACTTCGGCAGCGCAGCCTTGATTTCATCCGGGGAGAGCACCACGAACTGGTCTTTCTCGTATTCGAAGCCCTTCACCACTTCTTCCTTGGCCATCGCTTCGCCGGTGCTCTTGTTCACCTGCCGGTTGCCGACCGGATTCATGGTCTTTTTGTCGAGCAGGTTGAACTTCATCCGGTTTTCGGCAGTTGCCGAATGAAGGGTGACAGGGATATGGACCAGGCCGAAACTGATCGCGCCTTTCCACAGAGTTCGGGTACTGGTAGGTGCAGCCATCCTTGCACAGTAGCCCAACGCGCAGTCTGCGATGTAGGACGCCGCAGTTAGTCAGTGTGCGGGAGTACTGGGTGCTCACCTACAAGCGCAAAAAAAGCTGGTTGGAAAGCCAGCCCTTGATCGTCGATCAATCGATCAGCTTGTTTTTCAGCGCGTAATAGGTGAGGTCGCTGTTGGAAGCGAGACCCATCTTTTCCATCAGACGCGTGCGGTACGTGCTCACCGTCTTGACGCTGAGCGACAGAGCATTGGCGATGTCGCCGGCGGTCTCGCCCTTGGCGAGTTTCAGGAAGACCTGGAATTCGCGCTCGGAGAGCAGGTCATGCGCGGCGCTGCCTTCCTTGCGATTGAGTTGCTGCGCAATCAGTTCGGCGACAGAGGGCGAGATGTAGCGGCGCCCCAGCGCAATGGTTCGGATCGCGTTCACGATCTCCATCGGCTCGCACTCCTTGTTGAGATAGCCGCTTGCGCCCTGGCGGATCAGGTTCACCGCGTACTGCTCTTCGGGATAGCCGGAGAGGATCAGGATGCCGACATCCGGCGCCTTGGCCCGAATCATCGCCAGCGCGTCGATGCCGCTTTGGCCCGGCATCGACAGGTCCATGATGAGAACGTCGATCTCTGTCACACGGACCAAGTCGATTGCTTCGCGTCCGCTGGACGCCTCGCCGACCACGCGCAGGTCGACCATCTCGGAAAGGAACTGTTTCAATCCAGCGCGGACAATCGCGTGGTCGTCGACGATGCCTACTTTGACAATGGAATCATTCATATGTGGAAAGTGTGTGCCTCAGCAGCCCCGGAGTGTGCTCCGGAGCAGGGCGGCTGGGGCGTTTCCACGCCATTTTGTACTCAAATTCCGGTTTTGTCCTACAAGGCCAACGCGGCGGCTTGGGCTGCTGGGCGCCTAGTGCGCGGCGCTTGGCGCGCCAGCACCGTTCAGGGAGGCCTCGAACGCGCGCTGCAGGGAATCCAAAGTCGGTTCACCCGCGCTGTCCAGCACGATTTCGCCGGCGCCCGACACCATATCGGCCTGGATCTTGAACACTGCCGTCGCAAGCTGCTGCCAATATTGCGCGACCTCTTGCATATTGAAGCGCAGCAGCTCGGTCTGGATCGCCAGCAATTCGTTGAAGTCGCAGGGGCCCTGGAGTCGTGCAGCAACTTCCTGATGCTGCAATGTGGCGCGATGCGCTGTCTGCTGCTGGATTTTGCGCATGGATTCGGAACCGCGAAAAAGAGCAGTGGCCGTTTGGGTCACCAACGCCGCCTGGCGCCGTGGCAATTCGGCGAGCAGATTGAAGGGGGCCAGGTTGGTCGCCGACCCGCTGGTCGATGAGGCGCGTTGAGTCTTTGCATTCATGGGATTTGCTCCTGAAGAAGGCCCTGTACGTTAGCAGCGCCCGTCGCAAAAAACCGAGGTCTGCACATCTGTCGAACGCCTTACTTCCTGCAACGTGGCGATGCCCGAGCCACTGCAGTGTTCCGGAAGAGCTTTTCGCAAGACTAGCAGGCGTCCGTTGGAGTAGCGTCGCTGGGGAACATACCGATACGGTTCCGCTGCGGCAGGGCTACGCTGGTCTCCACGGCTAGCACCTCTTGGAGAAAACATGAATCTGCATCGCATCACTTTCGCTGTCCTCGCCTGCATGGCTTCGGCTGCGGCCTGGGCTCAGGGCAATTGGCCTGCCAAGCCGATTGCCCTGGTGGTGCCTTTTGCGGCGGGCGGCCCCACCGACGTCGTGGCCCGGACACTGGGGGCGTCGATGAGCAAGACCTTGGGCCAGACCATCGTGGTCGAGAACAAGATCGGCGCCGGCGGCACCGTGGCCGGCGCGGCGGTGGCGCGGGCAGCCCCGGACGGCTACACCTTTTTGATCCACCACAACGGAATGGCGACTGCCACGGCCCTGTACCGCAAGCTCTCGTACAACCCGCTGACCGATTTCGAGTTCGTGAGCCAGGCGGTGGACGTGCCGATGACGCTGCTCGCGCGCAAGGACTTCCCGGCCAACAATTTGCAGGAGTTGATCGCCTACGTCAAGACGAACAAGGACAAAATCAACCTCGCCAACGCGGGCCTGGGCGCCGTGTCGCAGCTGTGCGGCATGCTCTTCGAGCGCGCCCTCGACGTGAAGTTCACGTCGGTGCCGTTCCAGGGGACAGCGCCGGCGATGAACGCCCTGCTGGGCGGGCAAGTGGACCTTCTGTGCGATCAGACGACGCAGACGATTCCGCAGATCAAAGCGGGGAGCGTCAAGTTCTACGGCGTCACCACCAAGAACCGGATCAAGGCACTGCCCGACGCGCCGACCCTGAGCGAGCAGGGGCTGAAGGATTTCGAAGTGGTGGTGTGGCACGGCATCTATGCGCCGAAAGGTACGCCCAAGCCCATCATCGAGCGTATGAATGCCGCAGTGCGCGCGGCATTGAAAGATCCGGACGTGGCCAAACGCATGGCCGACCTCGGCGCAGAAATCGTTGCGGACAGCAAGCAGAGCCCGGACGGGTTGCAAAGCTGGCTCAAGGCCGAGATCGACAAATGGGGACCTATCATCCGGTCCACCGGCACTTTCGCGGACTGACGTCCAACGGCAATGAAAGACATTCCGCATTCCCCACGCCACCCCGAACTGCGTGAAGCGCTGCGCGCGGCGTGCGCCCCATTCGGCTCGACCTATTGGCAGCGGGTCGATCACGAGCGCGGCTATCCGGAAGAATTCGTCCAGATGCTCACGCTGGGCGGCTGGCTATCGGCGTTGATACCCCAGGCTTACGGCGGCAGTGGTTTGGGCCTGTCCGAAGCCAGCGTCATCATGGAGGAGATCAACCGCAGCGGCGGAAATGCAGGCGCCTGCCACGGGCAGATGTACAACATGGGGACTTTGCTGCGTCACGGGTCCGAAGAGCAGAAGCAGCGATGGCTCCCACGCGTCGCCACCGGCGAGATGCGCCTGCAGTCCATGGCGGTCACGGAACCTGGGGCGGGCACCGACACGACGCAAATCAAGACCAGCGCTGTGTTCAAGAAAACCCGAGGCGGCGACCGCTGGGTCGTGAACGGGCAGAAGGTCTGGATCTCGCGGGTGCAGCACTCCGACGGCATGATCTTGCTCGCGCGAACCACGCCGCTCGCGGAGGTCAAGCGCAAGACCGAGGGCTTGTCTATCTTCATGGTCAATGTGCACCATGCGCTGGGCCAGGGCATGAC
>JBKJTX010000496.1:0-15397 GCA_046590315.1 Ramlibacter sp.
CGTAAAAGTCCTTGCTGCCGCCGCCGCGAATGCGCAAAGGCCGACGCTGCTGCGCGGCGTCGCCAACGCGTGCGATCAGGGATTCGAGGACTGGATCCATAGACGAATGGTAAGGGCCCGCCGTCCCGCCCTGCGCCCCGCGTGGATTTGATCTATTCGAAATCAGTCGTTGACGAAGTTGACCGGCAGGCCCGGCACGTCGACGCGAGCGGCGATCACGCGCCCCGACAGCGGCAGCTCCCTCAACTCGGCTTCGGACCGTTTGTAGCTCGCACTGGTGAGGTAGAGCGTCTTGAGGTCCGGCCCGCCAAAGCAGGGCATGGTCGGGCAACGCACCGGCAACGGCACCTCGGCCAGCAACGCACCGGAGGGCGACAATTTGATCAGGCGCTGCCCTTCGAACATCGCTGTCCAGTAGTTGCCCTCGGTATCGACGGCCGCGCCATCAGGTCGGCCAGCATAGCCGGGCTGCCCCGGCTGCCAGCCCGCGGGCTTGTCGGCAAATTGCTGGAAGACGCGGGGCCGCGTGAGTTCGTTGGCCCGCGCGTCCCAGTCCCAGGCGTGAATTACGTGATGCGTGGTGTCGGCCCAGTACATGGTGGTCGCATCGGGGGACCAGGCCAAGCCGTTCGCGATGACGGCGTCCCCGGCCTTTCGTTGGACCACCGGCTTGCCGTTGTTGCCGTTGTCCGGCCGCAGGTCGATGCAGTAGAGCTCGGCCTGGCGGGCGTCGCGCGGTTCGTACATGGTGCCGGCCCAGAAGCGCCCCAGGGGATCGGCCTTGCCATCGTTAAAGCGCGTGGTGCCGACATCGTAGTCAGCCCGCACCACCAGGCCAAGCGCGCCGCCCCAAGCGCGCGCGCGATAGATGCCGTCGCGCAGCGCGATCAGGAGCCCGCCACTCGCGGCCGGCGCGATGCAGCCGGGCTCGCTCGGCATGGGCCAGGTTTCGGTGACGCCGCCCGGCTGCAGGCGGCGCAGTTGCCGGTCTGCAATATCAACCCAATAAAGGGCGCCTTCGCGCGGATGCCAGAACGGCGATTCGCCCAGCAGGTCCGCTTGCCCGACCACGGGCTCCCAATGCATCGAAACGATTTTATCCACCGCGCAGATTGTGCCCGCAACGCAGTCGTGGGTGCCCGCGGGCGGGTACAAACCGGTAACATGGCGGCGCATTCGCGGATAAAGGCCATGCAAGACAAAGAGCAGAGTGAGTTGGGGACGGCCCAGGAGCGCCTGGTGGAAGCCGCGCGCTACGCCTTGCTGCGTCGCCTGGCTTTTGCCATGCGCCACCACATGGTGGTGCACCTTCAGCCGATCGGCATGATCACCGAAGTGATGGAGCGGCGCCTGCAGGCGCCCACCCCCGACCTGGCCCAGGTGCACGAGAGCATGACCAAGATCAACGGCTTCTCGCGAGCCGCCGTGCAGTCGTGTCTGGACGTGGTCTCGTGGCTGGCGCCGGAACCGGATGCGCTCGTGCCGCTGGATGCCGGCGTGGCCGAGTGCCTGGCGCTGCTGCGCAGCAGCTTCAATTTCCGCGGCTTCACGATTCGGGACAAAGTGGGCGACGTGACGCTGCCCGTCGCGCGTGCGGGTTTGCGCAACGTGCTGCCGGCATGCCTGCTGGCCATCACTGACCGCGCAACCTCCCCGGCGGACTTGGTGCTGTCGGTGGCGCCCGGTACGCAAGAGATGGTGTTGACTATCGCCCTTCGTGTCAACCAGGGTGCAGCGGGTTTCGCGGGCGACGCCCCCTACCGTCTGCTTGAGTGGCACGAGGTCGAGGCGCTGGCACAGGCCGATTCAATCGGGCTGGCCCGAAGCGGCGACGAGGTGCGGCTCACCCTGGCCGGCGCGCGCGGCTGACACGCAAAAAGCGGCCCGCGCAGCCGAAGCTGCGCGGGCCGAACATCTTTTCTCTCGTGCTTAGCGGTTGTACGCGGTCTCGCCGTGCGACGAGATGTCCAGGCCTTCGCGCTCTTCCTCTTCGGAAACACGCAGGCCGATCAGCACGTCGACGATTTTGTAGGCGGCGAAGGCAACAACAGCCGACCAGACCACCGTGGTCAGCACACCCTGGAACTGGATCCACACTTGGCTGCCGATCGAGTAGTCAGGGGTGACCTTGTTAGCCACATAGTCAAAGACACCAGTGCCGCCCAGCGACGGCGATGCGAAGACACCCGTGAGCAGCGCGCCCAGGATGCCGCCCACGCCGTGCACGCCGAACACGTCCAGCGAGTCGTCGGCGCCGAGCAGGCGCTTCAATCCGTTCACGCCCCACAGGCAAACCATGCCGGCAATCAGGCCGAGCACGATCGACCCCATGGGGCCGATGAACCCGCAGGCCGGCGTGACGGCCACAAGACCCGCAACAGCGCCGGAGGCAGCACCCAGCATCGAGGCCTTGCCCTTGGCAAGCGCTTCACCCGCAATCCACGACAGCGTCGCGGCCGCAGTGGCGAACAGGGTGTTGATGAATGCCAGCGCCGTGGTGCCGTTGGCTTCCAGGTTGGATCCGGCGTTGAAGCCGAACCAACCCACCCACAGCATCGCGGCGCCGACCATCGTAAGGGTCAGGCTGTGCGGCGTGAGCGATTCTTTGCCGTAGCCGATGCGCTTGCCGATCACGTAGGCGCCGACCAGACCGGCGACACCCGCGTTGATGTGCACCACCGTGCCGCCGGCAAAGTCGAGCGCACCCTTGGCCCAAAGCCAGCCGCCGGCAGCGGTAACGGTCTCGAGCGTCTTGGCATCAGTGATTCCATCTGGGCCGTCCCAATACCAGACCATGTGGGCGATCGGCAAGTAGCTGAACGTGAACCACAACACACAGAACAGCAGCACCGCAGAGAACTTGATGCGCTCGGCGAACGAGCCCACGATCAGCGCGCAGGTGATGGCGGCGAAAGTGGCCTGGAAAGCGACGAAGCTCAGTTCGGGAATGACGACGCCCTTGCTGAAGGTGGCCGCCACAGAATCCGGCGTGATGCCCTTCAAGAACACTTTGTCGAAGCCGCCGATGAACGGGTTGCCTCCGGTGAACGCCAGGCTGTAGCCGTACAGGGCCCACAGGATGTAGATCATGGCGGTGACCACGAACACCTGCATCAGCACCGACAGCATGTTCTTGCTGCGCACGAGGCCGCCGTAGAACAGGGCCAGGCCCGGGATGGTCATGAAGATCACCAGCGCAGTGGCAACCGTCATCCACGCCGTGTCGCCCTTGTTAGGGACGAGCGCTGGCGCCGCGGCAGCAGCGGGTGCCGATGCGGCGGCGGCTGCGGCCGGCGCGGCGGTGGCCGCAGCAGGCGCGCCTGCAGCCGCGTCCGCAGCGGGTTTGGCTTCAGGCGCGGCGGTAGCTGACGAAGCCGCGGGAGCGGCCGGCGCCTGCGCGAAGGCGCCGCCGGCGATGAGGCCGAGGCCAAGGGCCAGGGAGGCAAGAAGTTTTCTCATGGTTTGTCTCTTTCAGTGAGGGAGTCGCTTTACAGCGCCTCCTTGCCGGTTTCGCCGGTGCGGATCCGCACGACTTGCTCGAGGTTGTAGACAAAGATCTTGCCGTCGCCGATCTTGCCTGTGCGCGCGGCCGCTTCCACGGCCTCGATCACGCGGTCAACCAGATCGTCGGCCACCGCCGCTTCGATCTTGACTTTGGGCAGGAAGTCGACGACGTACTCCGCGCCGCGGTACAGCTCGGTGTGGCCCTTCTGCCGACCGAAGCCTTTGACTTCAGTAACAGTGATGCCTTGCACGCCGATGCCGGAAAGTGCTTCGCGCACTTCGTCCAGCTTGAATGGCTTGATGATGGCCGTGACGAGTTTCATGGTTGCTCCTTGGGAGGGAATCCGTCGCTTCGCTTTAGAAGTTCTTCTTCAGGCCCACGACGAGGCCGGCCTTGGCCAAGTCCTTGGTGCCGCTGCCGGGGAGCTGGTAGGGGAAGCCCACGTGGCTCTTCCAGTTGGTGCCCACGACGCCGACGCTCAAAACCAGGCCGTCGAAGTCCTTGTTGGCGGTCAACGAGTAGTCGGTGTAGGTGGTGAAGTTCTTGATCTTCTGCGCGCCGATGTGCGGCACGATCGAGAAACCGTTGCCGAGGTCGAAGGTGGCGCTCAGGTCGAGGTAGCCGCTGCCCTTGCTGTCCGGTGTGCCGAACAGGTTGGTGAGCGCATGCGAGTACTTCAGTGTGGCCGGGCCCGCCGTCACCGCGCCGTACAGCTCGAAGGTGTTGGCGTTGACGCCGCTGATATTTTTGTAGCTGTTGCCCACGTACCAGTACTGGAGGGCGCCGACGTCATAAGAGAATTTGTCATTGATCGAGCCCTTGTAGCCGCCGTAGAGGTCCAGCTCGAAGGGGCCTTTCGCGCTAAAGGGAGGGAACGAGGAGTCCTTGATCCAGCGGATGGTCGAGCCCCAGGCGCCGACGTAGAAGCCGTTCTTGTGGGCGTAGTCGACGCCGCCTTGCAGGGCCGGCTTGCGGGCGCTTTGAGAAATGCCGCGGTAACGGTAATCCGTGACCACGCCCACGTTATAGGACAGGGTGTAGTCCGGCTCGGGCGCCTTGGTTTGGGCGAACGCTGCGCCTGACACCGCCAGGGCGGCCAGAACCAATTTTTGGGCGATCTTGAATTCCACTGAGTTCTCCTGATAGAAAAAGGCGATGAACTCAGCGTAAGCAGGACGCGTGCCACAAGCGGCGTCAGCCATGTGCTGATGCTAGGCGCCGTGGCGTCAGCAGTTAAGGGCGCGACTGGCGAAAAGGCACCGACTTGGTGCCCGCAGGACGGCGCCAGCGATCAATTCGCACCTGAATGGGGAGGCACAGATCGATGAGCCTGTCCTTGGTGCAAAACCGCATGTCGCGCGCCGGCAAGCGACTGGCCTATAAAGAAAGCGGCGCCGCTGCCCCTTCAGGCGCGCGCAGGCTCGGGTGGCAGCTGCGCCCGCAGGCCTGCAACCACCTCGGCCAACGGTCCAGCCAACGCCAACAGGTGCGCTTCCACCTCGGTGCTCGCTTGCCCGGTCTTGAGCGCGTGTTCCACTGCGCTCGCTACGTCGTGCACCGCGACGGCCCCGACGTTCGCGGAAACGCCTTTGAGCGTGTGCGCGACGCGCTCCGCGGTCGCCGCGTCCCCGGCCTGCAGCGCCGCGCGTATCTGTTCCACCGCGTCCTTCTGGCCCGCGGCGTAGCGGCGCAGCACTGTCAGGTAGAGCGCCTTCTTGCCGGCCATGCGCGACAGCCCAAGGGCCGTGTCCAGTCCGGGAACACCATGCGGCAGGTCAAGGGCGCCGGTGAACACGATGGCCGCTACAGGTGCGGCGGCCTGCGCGGCTGGCGCGGGCACGGCAGCACACACCGGTGCCTGCGGCGGGCGGAGCCAGCGCAGTAGCACTGACAACAGATCGGCTGGGTCGATCGGCTTGACCAGGAAGTCGTTCATGCCGGCTTCGATGCACTTGCGGCGGTCCTGCTCCATGGCATTGGCGGTCATCGCCACGATCGGCAACTGCGCCAGCCGCGCGATCTTGCGCAGCTCGCGGGTGGCTGCTACGCCGTCCATGACCGGCATCTGCATGTCCATGAACACCAGGTCGAACGCGGCCTGCTGCGCCATCTGCAGCGCGACCTGCCCGTTGTCGGCCACTTCGACGACGAGGCCCGCGTCCTCCAGCAGCTCACGCGCGACCTGCTGGTTGATATCGTTGTCTTCCACCAGCAGGATGCGCGCGCCGCGCAGCGCTGCCAGCCGCTGGTCGGAGCCGGTCTGGGCCGACTGCAGAGCGACGCGTTCGCGGCTTCCCCCCAGCACGGCGATGGTGGTGTCGAACAGAATGGAAGGACTGACGGGCTTGACCAGAACGTTCTCGATGCCAAGGGCCTGCGCCTCCTTCATCATCTCCTCGCGCCCGTACGCCGTCACCATGAGGAACAACGGCGGCGAAGCCAGGTCGAGCGACTTGATCCGGCGCGCGGTCTCGATGCCGTCCATGCCCGGCATGCGCCAGTCCAGATAGACCACGTCGTAGGGCCGGCCCTGGCTCGCAGCAAGACGTACTTGATCGACCGCAGCGGAGCCGGTCGCCACCTCGGTGGTCTCAAAGGTCATTGCTTGCAGCATGTCGATCATCACGGCGCGGGCGTGGTCGTTGTCGTCCACCACCAGGGCGCGGCGGCCCCGCAGGTCCGGGTTGGGCAGCAGCTCGCGCTTCGGGGCGGCGCCGACCCCCAACCGGGCGCTAAACCAGAAGGTGCTGCCCTTGCCCCACTCGCTTTCCACGCCCACGTCACCACCCATCAGCCCGGCGAGTTGCTTGCTGATCGCCAGCCCCAAGCCGGTGCCGCCGAACTTGCGAGTCGTGGAAGTGTCGGCCTGGGAGAAGCTCTGGAACAGCCGCCCGATCTGTTCGGGCGTGAGTCCGATTCCGGTATCGCGCACGCGGAAATGCAACAACACGTCGGTCTCGGTGCGCTCGCTGGCGCGCACAGAGATCACGACCTCGCCCCCCGCGGTGAATTTCACCGCGTTGTTGGCGTAGTTCAGCAGCACCTGCCCAAGCCGTAGCGAATCGCCCACCAGGTTGCCCGGCACATCCGGGGCCACTTCGAACACCAGTTCCAACCCTTTGTCGTGACACTTTTCGCTGATCAAGTTGCCCGTGTTATCCAGCAGCCGCTCGAGCTCGAAATCGACGTTCTCCAAATCCAGCTTGCCCGCCTCCACTTTGGAGAAGTCGAGGATGTCGTTGATCACGCCCAGCAGGTGTTGGCCCGAGGTCTGCACCTTGGCGATGTAGTCTCGCTGGCGCAGTGTGAGGTCGGTCTTCAGTACCAGGTGCGACAACCCGATGATGGCGTTCATCGGCGTGCGGATCTCATGGCTCATGTTGGCCAGAAAGTCCGATTTCATGCGTGTGGCGTCTTCGGCGATCTCCTTGGCTCGGCGAACCTCTTCCTCCTGGCGCTTGCGCTCGGTGATGTCGCGGCTGATGCCAAGGAGGCCGCGGGCATCGCCGTTCTCGTCCCACAGCGGCGACACCACCGTGTCCAACAGCACCTGCTCACCGTCGCGGAAGGTCGCCCAGAATTCGAAGGACTCCTCGCGCAGATTCTCCATGCAAGCGTGGTCGTGCTCCTCCATGGCGTCGGCGGTTGCCGAAGGGAACAGGTCGCGGCAGCCGAGGCCCACCACCTGGTCCCTCGGCTTGCCCACCAACGCCGCATAGGCGGTGTTGCAGCCCAGGAAGCGGCCCTCGGTATCCTTGTAGAAGACCAGGTCCGAGATCGAGTTGATCAGCGAATCCAAGGTCGCCTCTTGACGCAACTTGTCGCGCTCGGCGCGACGTTGCCCGGTCAGGTCCTTGTAGCTGCATATGTACACCGGACGCTCGGTCGCTTCCGTGTGGAACACCTGCAGCTCGACGTCGCGTAGCTCACCATCTTTGCAGCGGTAGTGCCGAATGAAGCTGATGGGGCGGCCTTTGCGAGAGCGGGCGAGTTCGCCCAACTCCACCACGTTCGCTGCTGTCAAGGTCGTGTCGTATTGAAACGGCGGCATGCCCAGCAGCTCTTCCAGCGGGTACTTCAGGTACGCGCAGGCGGCTGGGTTGGCGTACGTCACCTCCATGGAGGACGCGTTCAGGCACATCATGGGTCCGGAGTTCTCCAGGACCAGCCGGTTGAACATCAATTCTTTTTCGTAGCGCACCCGCTCGGTGATGTCGCGGTACGTGATGACGCTGCCCACGCACTTGCCGTGCAGGCGCTGGGGGACGACGTGGCGCTCCAGGGTGCGGCCATCCAGCAGTTCCGCGGTGGCGAGATCCTCCGCTTCGGGGTTGTCGCTGCGGCGTTTGAGGTGTGCGTGCCACTCGCCGGGGTCCTTGACCTGCGACAGCTGGAACTTCACCAGCGCCCCAGTGTCTCTTTCCCGGAGCTTGTCCTCCGGGATGCCCCAAAGCTCGACGAAGCGGCTGTTGTAGTAGAAGGAGTTGTCCGAGAACTGCAGGGTCAGGATGCCGTCGTTGGCCGAGTCCAGCGTGGAGGCCAGCTGTTCATATGAGCCCCGCAGCAAAGCCAGTTCGCGCTCGCGCAGCTCCAGTCGCCTTTCGCTGGCCTGCAATTTGTCCTGCAGTAGATGGCCGGAGTCGACCAGGGCGTTTGACAGTTCAGTGGGGGCGCGGTCCATGGAGCGTCTGGGTAGAGCCCCCGATCACACCATCCCGACCCCGGCGGGGCTTAAGCAACTTGCTTATGGCCGCTAGGGAAAAGAGCGATTGCGCGATTGCCTGTTAAGCAGCTGGTACGCCGCGAGTGGGCATAAGTCACTGGAATCGCAGTCCACGCTTGCAAGCGGCTCGCGTTAATTGATCAGTGCGTCCACGCACATTTGAATGGGGAGGGATTGATCAATGAGCCTGTCTTTGGTGCAAAGCCGCGCCCTGCTCGGGCTGCAAGCGGCTGCGGTCACGGTCGAAGTGCACTTGGCGAACGGGCTTCCCAGTTTCACGCTGGTGGGCCTGGCCGACGTCGAAGTGAAGGAAGCGCGCGAGCGGGTCCGCTCGGCCTTGCAGAACTGCGGGCTGGAGTTCCCTCATAACAAGAGGATCACCGTCAACCTCGCGCCGGCCGACCTGCCGAAGGACTCCGGCCGCTTCGACCTGCCGATTGCCCTAGGCATCCTCGCGGCGAGCGGCCAGATCGACGTCGGGCAACTGGCGGGATGGGAGTTCGCAGGCGAGTTGTCGCTGTCCGGTGAGTTGCGCCCGGTGCGCGGCGCGTTGGCGATGAGCCTCGCACTGCACGGCGCCGGCGCTGCCGCCAAGTTGGTGCTGCCGCCCGGCAGCGCGGAGGAAGCGGCGCTGGTGCCGCAGGCCCAGGTGTACCGCGCGGACCACCTGCTCGACGTGGTGAGGCAATTCCTCCCGGCGCAACATCATGGCGTGGAGCCGGGCGCCGGCTGGTCGCGTGTCGCGTCCGATGCGTCGATGTGCACGGCGAGCTATCCGGACCTTGCGGATGTCAAAGGGCAGGCCGGGGCCAAACGCGCGTTGGAAATCGCCGCGGCGGGCGGGCACAGCCTGTTGCTGCTCGGCCCGCCGGGCTCGGGCAAGTCGATGCTGGCGCAGCGGTTCGCCGGGCTGCTTCCTTCGCTCACCGTGGAAGAGGCACTGCAAAGCGCCGCCATCGCGAGCTTGGCGGGTCGCTTCTCTCAAGCCACTTGGGGAGCGCGGCCGACCTGCAGTCCCCACCATACAGCCAGCGCCGTGGCGTTGGTCGGCGGTGGCTCGCCGCCGCGTCCTGGAGAAATTTCGCTTGCCCACAACGGCGTGCTCTTTCTCGACGAACTGCCGGAGTTTCCGCGCGCCGCGCTGGAAGCCTTGCGCGAACCGCTGGAGACGGGCCACATCACCATCTCACGCGCTGCGCATCGCGCAGAATTCCCGGCGCGCTTTCAGTTCGTCGGCGCCATGAATCCCTGCCCTTGCGGCTGGCTCGGCGCCACCCAGCGTAATTGCCGCTGCACGCCCGACCAGGTAGCGCGCTATCAGGGCAAGCTCTCCGGCCCGTTGCTCGATCGCATCGATTTGCATGTGGAAGTTCCGGCGATGCCGGCCGCCGAACTGCTGCATGCGCCCGCCGGCGAGGCCAGCGCGTCGATTCGCATGCGCTGCGAAGCGGCGCGCGAGCGCTCGATCCAGCGCCAAGGCAAAACCAACCATGCCTTGCAGGGCAAGGAGATCGACGCGCACGCCGGCCTCGACGACGCGGCCGCGAAATTCCTCCACCTGGCGTCAGCGCGCCTGGGATGGAGCGCGCGGGCAACGCACCGCACGATGAAGGTGGCGCGCACGATCGCCGATCTCGCGGGCGTTCCGGCGACCCAGGTCGCGCACGTGGCGGAAGCGGTGCAGTACCGCCGGGTGCTTGCTGGCCATTGATTTGGCCGCCAGGGCCAACCCGCAAAATACGGGCATGACCTCGCCCGCCCCGAACCTCGTATTTGCTGATCGCCGGTTCGTCGGCTGGCTGTCCCTTGGGCAGTTGATTACTTGGGGCAGTGTCTTCTACACATTCGCGTTGCTGCTTGAACCCGTGGAGCGTGAGCTGGGGTTGACTCGGGTCCAGTCGTCGCTGGCCTTCAGCCTGGCCTTGCTGACCGAGGGTGCGCTCGCCTATCCTGTGGGTCGCTTGATCGACCGCGGCCATGAACGTGCCGTGATGGCGGGCGGCTCGGTGCTGGTGGGGTTGTGCTTGTTGTTGCACAGCGCTGTCGACAGCGCCGCCGGTTTCTACGCCGTCTGGATCGGTTTGGGCGTGGGCCTGTCGGGCACCTTGTACAGCCCGGTGTTTGCGGTGGTCACGCGCCGCTTTCCGGACGACTTCCGCCGCGCGATCATCACGTTGACTTTCCTGGGCGGGCTTGCGAGCACGGTCTTCATCCCGCTCTCGGCTTGGTTGATTGACGCGCTGGGCTGGCGGCACGCGCTCTGGGTGCTGGCGGCGTTGCAGTTGCTGGTTTGTGCGCCGCTGCACGCGGTGCTGCTGCGCGGCGCGCCGGGTCGTCCCGCAGCGGCAAGTTTCGGCCTGAAACATGCCTCGCCCGCCGCTTATCTGCGCAGCGCGCCCTTTCTCTTGATCGGCGTTTTCGTCGTGGGGATGATGGGGGTCTCCGCCGCTTTGCCACCCCACATGATCAGCCTGCTACGGGGCGCCGGCCTTGCAGAAACCTGGGTGATCGCCATTCCTGCGAGCATCGGCGTGATCCAGGTGTTGGGCCGGCTCCTGCTGTTCTTCTTTGAGCACCGTTTCGATTTGCATCTGGCCAATCGTCTGATCCCGCTGCTGATTCCGCTGGGGATCGCTGTGCTCATCGCCGGGGCGGGGCAGCCGTGGGCTGCATTGCTGTTCGTGCTGCTGTTTGGCCTGGGCAATGGCATGTCGACCATCGTGAAGGGCACCGCCATCGCCCAGTACGTGAGTCGCGATCACGTGGCCTCACTGAACGGAGCGCTGGGCTTGCCGTCGGCGCTGGCGCGCGCCGTGGTGCCGCTGCTGCTTGGCATCCTATGGACGCCCGAGATTGGCTACGCTCACGGACTCTGGCTGCTGCTCGCCATCAGCGGTGCCGCCGTCGTCGCCCTCTTCATGGCACAACGCAAAGCGCTGGCCGCCTAAGCCTGTCGTCATGCTTCGAAAGGCCAGGCTCCTCCCTATCGATCCGTTGTCCTCGACAGCAGCAGTGCCGGGAAGAGCCCGACCAGCACAATGGTCAGGGCCGGAAGGGCCGCCTCCGCCAGCCGCTCGTCACGCGCGAAGTTGTGTGCAACCACTGCCAGCGTGTCGAAATTGAACGGCCGCAATACCAGCGTTGCGGGAAGCTCCTTCACCGTATCCACGAACACGAGCACGGCGGCTGCCAACGCGCTGCGAGACAGCAGCGGTGCGTGGACCCGAATCAGTGTCTCACCGGGCGTCGCCCCCAGGCTGCGCGCCGAAAGGTCCATGCTGGGTGTGATCCGCGAGAGGCCTGCATCGATGCCGTGATACGCCACCGCCAGGTAGCGAACCAGGTAGGCATAAATCAATGCGGCCATGCTGCCGGTGAGCAGCAGGCCGGTGGAGATGTCGAAGTGGGCGCGCATCCACGCGTCAAGCCCGTTGTCGAAGCGAGCCAGCGGCACGAGAATTCCCACAGCGATCACCGATCCGGGGAGGGCGTAGCCGAGACCCACCAGCCCGCTGGCCGCACTGACCATTGGGCGCGGCTGCAGGCGCCCGGCATAGGCGACCAGCAAGGCCAGGACCACGGCAGCGACGGCAGTGATTGAGCCGGCAGTGACGCTGTTCAACATCCATTGCCAAAAGCTGCCCCAGCGCGGGGTGTCTTCCAGTTGCAAGTGCAGGCGCATCAACAGGATCGCCGGCAGCACGAATCCCGCCCCCAGCGGCAGCAGGCAAAGAACGCAGGCGCGGGCGGCGCGCCATCCCCGCAACTCGACGCGTTTCGTGTTTCCGTGCGACGCCGTGGTGGCGAATCGCCGGCTGCCCCGCGAGCGCCGTTCGACCAAGACCACGACGGCCACCGTGATGAGCAGACCCGCCGCCAGTTGCGATGCCGCGGCACGGTCGCCGAGGTTGAACCACGCGTTGAACAAGCTCTGCGTGAATGTTGGCAGGCCGTAGTAGGCTACCGCGCCGTAATCCGATAGCGTTTCCATCAGCGCCAGCATGCCCCCGCCAATCATGGCCGGCCGCGCGAGCGGAAGCGCGACGCGCCAGAAGACGGCGCGGGGCGTGCAGCCTAGCGTGCGTGCGGCATCCACGAGGTGAGGACTGCGCTCGATAAAAGCCGGGCGCGCAAGTGCGTAGACATACGGATAGAGCACCGCAACGAACACCGCTGCCGCGCCGGGAATCGATCGGATCTCCGGGAACCAGTATTCGCGCGCTTTCCAGCCGAAGAGCGCTCGCAGTATCCCCTGCACAGGCCCGCTGAACTGGAGCCAATCGGTATAGGCGTAGGCCGCGACAAACGCAGGCATGGCCAGCGGTAGCATCAGGGCCCAGGTGAGCCAGCGCCGTCCGGGAAAGTCGTACTGCGTGACCAGCCACGCAGCACCCGTGCCCACGAAAATCGCCCCAATGGTGACGAGGACGCCCAGTGCGAGGCTTGTCACTACCGCTTCGGCCAGCACCGTACTCGCCAGGTGTCGCCATATCGCGCCGGTATTGCCGCTGCCCAGGTGTGCCAGCACGCCGAGCACCGGCAGCACCACCAGCACGGCGACCGCCAGCGCGGTGAGCGCCAACGGCTCCGCGGCCCCGTGCATGCGCGAGCAGGGGTTTGGCCTCATGCGCGAGAATCCTTTCCTCTGCCCGGAATTTGACGAACCCGATGTCCCCTGCCCCCCCCGATACCGCGCAGGCTTGCCTCGACGGCGAAGCCTTGCTCGAGGTGCATGGCATCAGCGTCGCGTACGGGGCGAATCCGCCGGTCATACGCGAGCTGGGATTTGTCGTGCCGCGCCATGTCATCGCTTGCCTGCTGGGGCCCTCCGGCTGCGGCAAGACGACGGTGCTGCGAGCCATCGCGGGTTTCGTGCCGGTGACGACGGGACGAATCGTCGTGGCGGGTCGCGAAGTGAGCGGTCCGGGCGGGATGCAGCCGCCGGAGCGGCGCGGCATCGGCGTGGTGTTCCAGGACTATGCGTTGTTCCCGCACCTGTCCATCGCGGACAACGTGGCATTCGGTTTGCGCAGCCTCACGGGCGCCGAGCGGCGTGCCCGGGTCGCTCAGATGCTGGAACTGGTGGGTTTGCAAGGCGTTGCCAACCGCTTCCCGCACGAGTTGTCCGGCGGGCAGCAGCAGCGGGTCGCGCTCGGTCGCGCGCTGGCTCCGAATCCCGCACTGATCCTGATGGACGAGCCGTTCTCCAACCTCGACGTCGACCTGCGCGAGCGCCTGTCGGCGGAAGTGCGTGACATCCTGAAGACCAGCGGAACGAGCGCCGTGCTCGTGACACACGACCAGCACGAGGCCTTTGCGATGGCCGACGTGATCGGCGTGATCAATGACGGCCGACTGGACCAGTGGGATCGGCCGTACACGCTGTATCACGAGCCTGGCAGTCGCTTCGCTGCCGACTTTGTTGGTGCGGGCACCTTCGTGCGCGGGCGCGTACAGGGCGCGGAAGGTGCGCGTCGGATCGCCATCGCGCTGGGCGAACTCGACGCCAGCGCCTACGGCCGGTGGGGGGTGGGCCAGGAAGTCGACGTGCTGCTGCGGCCGGACGATGTGTTGCACGACGACACCGCGCCCATGAAGGCGGCGGTGGTGCGCAAGCTGTTCAGAGGGGCCGAGTTTCTCTACACGCTGCGGCTCGAGTCCGGCGAAGATATCCTTTCGCTCGTGCCGAGCCACCACAACCATGCGATTGGCGAGCGCATTGGGGTGCGGCTGGAAGTGGATCACGTGGTGGCTTTTGCGGTAGGGGACAATTCGGGCGGAAGTTGAATGATAATAGCTCTCATTAGCAATCAGAGAGTCATTTCATGAAAACCTTACTCCGGATCGTATCCACCGCTTGCGCCGCCCTGCTGGTCGCCGCGCCCGCCGTCGCCCAGGACAAAGTTCTAAACCTCTATTCGGCGAGGCACTACAGCACAGACGAGGCGCTTTATACGAATTTCACCAAGGCTACCGGTATCAAGATCAACCGGATCGAGGCCGGGGACGAGGCCTTGCTTGAGCGTCTGGCCAACGAGGGGGCCAACAGTCCGGCCGACGTGGTGCTGCTGGTGGACGCGGCGCGCCTGGCGAAGGCCCAGGACGCCGGCCTGTTCCAGCCGATCCGGTCGCAGGTGCTCGCCAGCCGGATCCCCGCGCACTTGCGCGCGCCCGATGGTTCCTGGTATGCCTTTTCGACCCGTGCGCGTGTGATCGTCTACAACCGGGCGTCGGTCAAAGCTGAAGACGCGGACACGTACGAAGAACTGGCAGAAGCGAAGAACCGGGGCAAGGTGTGCACTCGCTCCGGCTCACACCCTTACCAGCTCTCATTGGTAGCTTCGCTGATTGAGCACTTGGGCGAGGCCAAGGCGGAGGAATGGGCGCGCGGCATGGTGGCCAACATGGCACGTCCCCCGCGCGGCGGCGACACGGACCAGATCAAGGCCGTTGCCAGCGGCGAGTGTGCGATAGCGCTGAGCTACAGCTACTACGTGGCCCGCCTGATGCGCTCGGACAAGCCCGAGGTCAAGGACACCATGGACAAGGTCGGCGTGTTGTGGCCGAACCAGGCGACCCGCGGTACGCATGTAAATATCTCGGGCGGCGCGGTCGCGAAGTCGTCGAAAAACCGCGACAACGCCGTGAAATTCCTCGAGTACCTCGCCAGTGACGAAGCACAGGCTTATTTCGCAAACGGCAACAACGAGTGGCCGGTGGTGCAGACCGCCAGTTTCAAGAATCCCGCCCTGGAGCAACTCGGCAAGTTCAAGGCGGACACGTTGCCGGTTGCCGCGTTGCTGAAGAACGCAGCCGGCGCGCAGAAGCTGATGGACCGGGCTGGCTACAAATAGCCGACAAACCGCTGGCGCTAAAGGTTCGGCGCCAACATGCGCTGCAGTTGCGCCACGTCCTCGCCGCGGCGGCGGGCCTGGTCATGCAGCTGGTCTTCGCCGATCCTGCCGACGTTGAAGTACGTGGCCTCGGGGTGCGCCAAGTAGAAGCCGCTCACGCTCGCGGCCGGCGTCATCGCCAGGCTCTCGGTCAGGCCCATGGCGATGCGCTCGGCCTCGAGCACACGGAACAGCTCGCGCTTGGGCAGGTGGTCGGGGCAGGCCGGGTAGCCGGGCGCGGGGCGGATACCCCGGTACTTCTCGGCGATCATCTCG
>JBKJTX010000287.1:0-16335 GCA_046590315.1 Ramlibacter sp.
ATCATGGCCCGGTCAAATTCGAGCGAACGCATGCGGCTGATCTGCAGATGCTGGTCGATGGCGACCGTGTTGCCGAACCAGCCGATGTTGCTCACGTTCACGAAGATGGTGGGTGCCACACCAGCGTCTGCAAACTGCGCACCCAGCTCCTCACCGAAAAGGTCTTCATAGCAGATGTTGGGGCCGAGCCGCTGCCCCATCCACGCGAAGGGGCGTTGCGGCACAGGGCCGCGCGCGAAGTCGCCGAGCGGGATGTTCATCATCCGCGTGAACCATTTGAACAACGGCGGGATGAACTCGCCGAACGGAACCAGGTGGTGTTTGTCGAAGCGGTAGGGATCGGCGCCGGGCTTGAGGCCGATCACCGAATTGGTGTAGCCCTCGGCGCTACTGCCCAGCGGAATCCCCACCAGCGCCGCCTGCCGGCCCTGGGCGAAGCGCGCGCTCAGGGCGGCGTAGTAGCCCTCAGGCAACTGGCGCGGCAACATCGGTAGCGCAGTTTCGGGCGCAACGATCAAGCTGGCGCTACTTTCTTGCAGTTGCCGCCCATACCATTCGAGCGCGACCGGGATGCCGGTGCCGCCTTCGAACTTCTCATCCTGCGGAATATTGCCTTGCAAAAGCGCGACTTCGAGCGAGCCTGAGCTGGCCTGCGGACGGCTGGCAATATGGTCTTGCGCGGCACCGACCAGCCACAGACCCAAGCCAACGCCGGCCACTGCCGCGCCGAAGCGCCAGGTACGCACCTTCGCGTCGGTGGCAAGGAGCGACAGGCCGAACGCCAGCAGAGCGGCGACGAAGCCCATGCCGTACACGCCGAGGAATGGCGCGAGGGAGGCCAGCGGTCCGTCCACATGCGCATAGCCGCCCGCGCCCCAAGGGAAACCGGTAAACCATGTCGCGCGCAGCAGTTCGGCGACGAGCCAGCCTGCTGCGAACAACAGGGCGCGTGTCCACGCACGGCGGGGCGCAAAGGCGACGAACGCCGCGCACGCAAAGGCGTAATAAGTGCCCAGGAACGCGGCCAAGCCGACCACTGCAAGCGCGGTTAGGGGCGATGACAAACCGCCGTAGACGTGCATCGAGATGAACAACCACCAGAAGGTGCCCGTAAGCCACGCCGTCGAGAAAGTCCAGCCCCAGGCCAGCGCGCGCTTCCATGAATCGGTCTGGTGCAGCAGGTAGGCGAGCGCCGCGAGCGACAGAAGCTGCAGCCACCACTGCGGTTGCCCGTTCCACGGCAGCGCGATGGACAGCGCCTGGACCAGGCCGGCCAGAAGTGCGACCGCGAAAGCAAGCGAGGGCCGCAAGGGCTCAGCCCGTCGCGTCGTCGTCGGCGACCGGCGACACCTTGAACCAGCGCACGGCCCCGCCTTTGGTGTGCAGCACGACGAAGTTGAGCCCGGCGAGCGTGTGGTGCTCACCGCGCTTGGGCACATGACCCATCTCGTGGGCGATCAGGCCGCCGACGGTGTCGAATTCCTGCTCGGCATCGCTGGGCGCGAGCGTGACGCCGAATGCTTCGCTCACTCGTTCCACCGCCGTGTCCCCGCTGACGCGGTATGTCCGGTCTGCCAGGCCGAAGATGTCGCCCTCGTTGTCGTCGATGTCGAATTCGTCCTCGATCTCGCCGACGATCTGCTCGAGCACGTCCTCGATGGTGACCAGTCCGGCAACGCGGCCGAACTCGTCGATGACGATGGCCAGGTGATTTCGGTTGCCCCGGAACTCTCGCAGCAGGTCATTCAACCCTTTGCTCTCCGGGATGAACGCCGCCGGTCGCAGCAGCGCGCGGATATTGAGCTCGGGCGCGCGTTGCAGCTTGAGAAGGTCCTTGGCCAAGAGGATGCCGAGGATGTTCTCGCGGTCGCCCTCATAGACCGGAAACCGCGAGTGCGCAGTGTCGATCACCACGCCCAGAATGTCGTCGTGGGCTGAGTCGATATTGATCAGGTCCATCCGCGGCGCCGCCACCATCACGTCGCCAGCAGTGAGCTCAGCCAGCCGGATGACGCCTTCGAGCATCACGCGCGACTCGGCACCGATGATGTCGTTGTCTTCGGCCTCCGCCAACGTCTCGATCAGTTCCGCCTTGGAGTCCGGCCCCGGATGGATGAACTCGGCGATCTTCTGCAGAAAAGTGCGCTTGTCTTCCTTGTCGAGGGAAGCGCGCGCGGGGTGCGGGTCGGACACAGCCTTGGGATGCAGGACGTGCGGTGGTGGGGGGACCAATAGGATAGCGGAAAGGAGACCGGCTCACTCGGCCGACTTGTGGCGCCCCTCGCGCACCCCGCGGCGCACTTCCTGCGCGCCGTCCAGGAAGTCGCGAAAGCTTTTGGCCTTGAGCTTCCGCCAGTAGTCAGTGCGGGCGATCTGCTCTTCCACGAGCTCGCTCATCCGGCTGTCGATGGTGGCGGGCGGCAAGCGCAGGAAGGCGTCGGTTTCCGAGCCGGCGCGCTCCAGCGTCGCACCGGCATTGCGCGCGATCTTGATCATCGCAGCGTTCTCGCTCAGTGCATGGATGATGAGCAGATCCACCCCCTCATTGCGCGCGTGCATGACGGCCCGCTCGAAAAGGCGCGTTCCCAGTCCGCGGCCACGCGCCTTCTTCAGGACCGAAACCCCGAATTCGGCGCACGACGGCAGCGCGGGGTCTCGTGAGGCAGCCAGATGCGCCACGGCGATCAGCTCAAGCTTGCGGTTGTAAACACCGAAAATCTCGTCGCGCTCAAAGTCCACGCTCTCCACGTAGCGGCCAATCTGCTCATCATTGGCCGTATAGCCAAACCGCAGATAGCGATCGTCCCCATCCAACGCCATCAGGTGTACCGCAATGCGGGCGCGGTGGCCCGGCCCGAGCGATCGGATGGGCACCACCACTGGGGACGGCCTCGCGGCCCGTTCCATATCAGTCATTCCCCCAATTTAAGGGTTTTCACTAGGGAAGCAAGCCAAAACGGCTTTTGTTCAATGCGGTCAGGTAGTTCTACCTACCGCAGCGGCCCCGGTCGTACGATGAGGAATCCGCATTATTTCCTGGAGAGTTGCATGAATGCCCCCCTACCGCAGCAAGTCACGACCCAGAATGCCGCCGGGGACAACCCCATGGGGACGGACGGCTTCGAGTTCATCGAATACGCCGCGCCGGACCCCAAGGCCATGGGGCAGCTGTTCGAACGCATGGGCTTCAAGCCGATCGCCCGGCATCGCCACAAAAATGTGCTGCTGTACCGCCAGGGGGAGATCAACTTCATCATCAACGCTGAGCCCGATTCGTTCGCACAACGTTTCGCGCGCCTGCACGGCCCCAGCGTGTGCGCGATCGCGTTTCGAGTGCGCGACGCCAAGGCCGCCTATGAGCGCGCCATCTCGCTGGGTGCCTGGGGCTATGCCGGCCTCGCCGGCCCGGGCGAATTGAATATTCCCGCCATCAAGGGCATCGGCGACTCGATCATCTATTTGATCGACCGCTGGCGTGGCAAGAGCGGCGCGAAGGAAGGCGAGATCGGCAACATCGGCTTCTACGATGTCGATTTCGAGCCTCTATCCAAGGACTCTGGCGCCGACTTGCAACCCGCGGGCCACGGCCTCACCTACATCGATCACCTCACGCACAACGTGCATCGCGGGCGCATGGGCGAATGGGCGGGCTTCTACGAACGCCTGTTCAACTTCCGCGAGGTCCGCTATTTCGACATCGAAGGCCAGGCCACCGGCGTGAAGAGCAAGGCGATGACCAGCCCCTGCGGAAAGATCCGCATCCCGATCAACGAAGAGGGCAACGAGAAGGCCGGTCAGATTCAGGAGTACCTGGACCGCTACCACGGCGAGGGTATCCAGCACATCGCGCTGGGCTCCGCGAACCTCTACGATACGGTGGACGCCCTCCAAATGTCGGGTGTGAAGCTGCTGGGCACCAGCGAAACTTACTACGAGCTGCTGGAAAAACGCATACCGGGACACGGCGAGGACCTGCCGGCGCTGCAGCAGCGCAACATCCTGGTGGACGGCAAGCCCGGGGAGTTGCTCTTGCAGATCTTCAGCGAGAATCAGCTGGGTCCGATCTTCTTCGAATTCATCCAGCGCAAGGGCAACGCCGGTTTCGGCGAAGGCAATTTCAAGGCGCTTTTCGAAACGATGGAGCTGGATCAGATGCGCCGCGGCGTGCTGCAAACAGGCAAAGCCTAGAAGGAAACATCCACGCATGGCGGTCGAACCGGTTGTGTATGGCACGAGCGAGCGGCCGCCGCGTGGGGACTACTCGCGTGCGCGCGCCGACTACACCTGCCCGCAGAATTACGCCGCCTACACGCAGGCCGACCATGACACTTATGGGCGGCTATACGAACGCCAGGCGGCGCTGGTGCCCGGCCGCGCCTGCGACGAGTTCGTCGCGGCTCTGCCGTCGCTGGGGCCAAGCGACCACATCCCGCATTTCGAACAGATCAACGAACGGCTGGTCAAGGCCACGGGCTGGGAGATCGTCGGCGTGCCCGGGCTGATCCCCGAAGTGCCCTTCTTCGCACTACTCGCCAATCGCAAGTTCCCTGTGACAGATTGGACCCGCACGCCTGAAGAGTTCGACTACATTGTTGAGCCGGATGTCTTCCATGACCTGTTCGGCCACGTGCCCTTGCTGTTCGACGGTGTGTTTGCCGACCATATGCAGGCGTACGGCAAGGGAGGGCTGAAGGCCCACGGTCTGGGCGCTTGCGAGCTGCTAAGCCGCTTGTATTGGTACACGATCGAATTCGGGTTGATCCGCCAAAAAGATGGCCTGCGCGCGTACGGCGCGGGCATCCTCAGTTCGCCCGGCGAATTGCAACATGCCCTGGCGAGCGCCGAGCCGCAGCGGCTACCACTCGACATCGAGCGCGTCATGCGCACCCGCTACAAAATCGACAGCTACCAACAGACGTACTTCGTCATCGAGAGCTTTCAGGAGCTGTTCGACAAGACAGCGCCCGACTTCACACCGATCTACGAGCGCGTACGGGGCCTTAACTCTCTCATCAACTTGAAGGAGGAACCGGTCTGACCCGCGTCGTCTGATCCGTAGATCCGACTAAACTCCAACTGGAAACTATATGTTTCTGAAGTGACGACTCGAATGACAAGGAGTGAGCGTATGGGCTGGTTCATGAAAGAGCACGATGTGCATGTCGAAAACCTCTTGGGTCAAATGAATGTTCGCTTCGGGCCCACCCCGGACAAGAAGACCCACTTCGGCGGGATTGCTGAAATGGCGGCGCTCCAGAAGGAGTTCAAGCTTTTCAAGAAAGGCCGCCCCTTTCACACCAGCGTCGCTGTTTTAAACATCGGATCATCGAACGCTGAAGCGCGCAACCGCTTACTCGAGTATTTCGGGAGCCTGAGCGGCCACGACTCGAACGTGGCGGGCAAGACCGGAGACGCCGCGATCGTCGATGCGATCATCCGCAACCTCGCCGCCAAGAATCCACTGCCGGTGTATTTCACCTACCATGACATGCGCGCCGCCAAGGGCAACACGCGGGTGCTCATCACCGACCAGAGCCGCCCAGTCCCTTTCTTCCAGCAGGACTACCTCACGGTTTCTCTGCCCACCAAGCCCCTTGCAGCGGCCAAGAAGTCGGCAAAAAAGGCCGTTAAGCCCAGGGCATGAGTGAGAGACCCGGACTGGCGGAGCTGCGAGCGGAAGTCGGGCGCTACTACAGCCAGAAGGTCGGGGCTCATGGGGCCACGCCGCAAGGCGTCGACTGGAGCTGTCTGCCGACACAGGAGATGCGTTTCGTCCAATTGCTGAAGCTATGCGACTTCACGTTGCCGTCGTCGCTCAATGACGTCGGCTGCGGCTATGGTGCACTGCTGTCCTTTCTCGGCAAGCGGTACCGCGGGGCCACCGTGGATTACTTGGGGATCGATGTCTCGCCCGCGATGATCGAGCAGGCGACGCGGGGCTGGCGCCGCCGCCGCCGCGGTCGGTTCGCAGTGGGGCATACCCCTTCGCGGGCGGCCGACTATTGCGTCGCGAGCGGCATCTTCAACGTCAAATTGAGCCACTCGACGCACGCCTGGGAGGCATTCGTCGAAACGACAATGCAGGACATGTACTCGAAGTCTCGCGTTGGTTTCGCGGTCAATTTCGTTGACTCCGCTGCTGTGGCGGACTGTGCCCCGGAGATTTATGCGACCACGCCCGAGCGGTGGTTGCCTTGGTGCGCCGACCGTTTCGACGCGCAGGCGCAAGTCGTTCGCGGTTATGGAATGCGTGAGTTCACGCTGCTCGTGCGGCAAACACCGGCGCGATCGTCATTGACGATTTGACGGTCTCCAGCCGGCCGTATGCCAACGCCAGGGCGGCATCGAAGGTTTTTGCGCCTGTCAGCGCAATCAGAAGGCGGGCCTGGTCCAGCAAGGCTTCAGCCTCAACGATACAAGACGCCCCATACTTGGCCAGCAACGCAGCGCCCGATGTGATCAAGGCGCGGCACTCGGCCAGTCGCGTGCTTCTTTGCCGAGACATGTCTACCGCCTCCCTGCCAAATTGCAACGCCGTCTCGTAGTTGCCCAGTTGGAAGTGGCACTCTGCCAGCGTCGCAAGCAATTCGGTTTCCTGTTCGAGTGCGACTTTGGCCTTGCGAATCAGCATCAGTGCATCGCCCAGATCACGCAACGCCAGCTCATAGTTCTTCGAAATGAATTGGTGCATACCCGCCGCGCTGAGCGCGAACACCTTCAAGTACGACGACCCGTGCTTTTCCGAGATCTGCGTCACGATGGCGGAATGGTGCTTGGCCAGCCCCGCGTCCTCCACGCACGAGGCGAAATCCACGTAACCGTAGTGCGCGATCTGCAGCAGGATGGGATCAATCGCCGATTCGCCGATCTGCAGCATCTGCTTCAAGCAGGCTTGGGCTTCGTCGAGCCGGCCCAGACGGGCCAACAATCGGCCTCGCATAACGAGTACCCAGTGCTGGACGTCGAAACCCATGAACGCAGCGTCCGACGGCTCGATGCTTGCCACGCCATCGAGCGCGGCATCGTTGGCTGCAATGGCGTGATCAAGCAAGCCGGCCCAGGTGTAAGCATGGCTGAGCGCGGCGTGCAGTGTGGCGATGCGCCCGGGCGTCGACGCCGACTTGGCGAGGGTGAGCGCCTGTTGCACGCGCTCCACATACCAGTCTGAGGGCCCGCCACTGGCCTGCAGCATACGTCCCTCAATCATCAAGAGCAGCTGAATAAGGCTGTCGTCGACTGAAGAGGCCAGTCCCATCGCCTCTTCGATGAAGGGCTGCACTTCTTCCAGGCTCAGGCCGTCGCGCCATCCCAGCAAGGAAATCTGGCTGCAAGCCATGGCACGCAGGCGGTCAGCTTGCTGACTTCCCTCGCCCGCCAGCAGCGCGCGGGCCTTGTGCCAATGCTTGGTCGCTTGCGACGAGTCCGTGGCGCCCAGCCACCGCGCGGCTCGTCCCGAATACTCGGCGGCGTTGAGGGCTTGTCCGGCCGCTTCGTAATGGTGGGAGATCAGCGCAGAAAATTCGTCGAGTTGGTCGGCGTAGTAGTGCTCCATGGCGTTCGCCACGGAGGAGTGGATCGCGGCACGCTTGGCCTTGAGCTGCGCGCCATAGGCGACTTCTTGAATCAGCGGATGGCGGAACGAAAAGCGCCGGCCGCCGGCGGCGGGCTGCGGCTGGATCAGTTCGGCATGGCACAGGGCGTCCAGCGCTCGCTCGATCTGCCCGCGCATGGTGCCGGCCACCCGCTCCAACACGACAAGTGGCACTTCTTTGCCGATGATGGCGCACATCTGCAACAGCGACTTCTCCACTTCGCTCAGGCGGTCGATGCGCGCCCCGATCACCGCCTGCACCGTCGCCGGCAGCGCGCGCTCCACCGATTCGACGCTGTTGTTGGCGTGATCGGGGTCTCCCGAGAGAACACCACGTTCGGCCAGGGACCGCACCAGCTCTTCGGCGAAGAAGGGATTGCCGCCGCTACGCTTCACGATGAGCCGCGAAATGTCCTGGAATTCCCGGCGATGACTGATCAGTTCGCGCACGATCGCGTCAGTGTCGTCCGCGCCCAGCTCCCCGATCTCGATTTCCTGGAAGTTGGGATACCCGGTCCAGGGCGAACGGTAGGAAGAGCGATAGTTCAAAACGACCATGGTCTTGGTGGACGCTGCGGCGTCCACCAGCGCGGCCACGAACTCCTCGCTGGCGTCGTCCAGCCAGTGCATGTCCTCGATCAGGATAAGAGAGGCCGTGGCGGCCCCGTGCTTCACGGCTGCGGTCACGATTGCCAGCAGCCGGGCTCGCCGGGCTTTGGCGTGCAGGGGTTGGGGCGCGGAATCGTCGCCTGCGCCGACCCCGAGGAAATCGCTCACCAGCGCCTCGTCGCCGGGCTGGCTCGCGCCGATGTCACTCAGTCGTGATGCGATCTTCGCCCTGGCTTCCTCCGGCGAGTCGTCAGCCCCGATGCCGAAGAAGAAGATGCGCATCAGCTCCAGCACAGGCTGCAGGGGCGTTGCGCTGCCGTACATCTGTGCACGCACTTCGAAGACGGGTTTGCCGCGCGCGCGACACCATTGACCGAACTCATAGCACAGCCGACTCTTGCCGGCGCCTGGCCCGCCAGAGATGCCAATGACTTGGGCATCGCCGGCCTCGGCGCGGGCCTGCGCCTGCTGCAGCAGCGCCGTTTCGTGTTCGCGCCCACGAAACGAGGTGAGCTTGGCTTGATGGAAATACTGAGCGGTGAACGCAGGCTTCAGGCCGACCAGGCGGAATATCTCAACCGGATTCGGAATGCCCTTGAGTGGCGGGAAACCGAGCGACTCGACATCGACCGAATTCCTGACCAAGGCGTGGCAGTCCTGCGCAATCGTGATGCCGTCGGGTGGTGCCACGCCGACCACGCGGCTGGCGAGGTGAATGGTCATGCCGTGCGCGCCGCCGCCAATGCCGCCGTCGTGCGCGAACGGGTCGGACGCCACCAGGCCGGAGTGCAGGCCCACGCGAATGCGAAGGCCTCCCGGGTTGCGCGTGAACGCCTCCTGCATGTGGAGCGCGGCCTCGCAGGCCAGCCGCGCATGGCCTTCGAGCGCCTTGGGCACGCCGAACAGCGCGAAGATGCCGTCACCCAGCGTGCGCATCACCGTGCCGCCGAAGCGCTCGACCGATTCGCACATGAGCAAGACGGCCGGTTTGAGCCGATCCATCGCTTCCTCGGGATCGAGCTTGGCGATCTGTTCGGTGGAGCTGACGATATCGGCAAAGAGAACCGTGGCTTGCTTCAGTTCACCCCAGCCCGACGCCGGCACGGCGGCGGACTCGCTCGACGCCGCACGCGCGGGCGCGTGCATCGCATGGCCCAATGGTTTGCCACAGCCGCCACAGAAGCGCGCCGAGGACGCGCAGTCAAAGCCGCATGCAGCGCAGCGCAGGGCCAGACCCGCGCCACAACTTTCACAAAAGCGATGAGACTCGGCGTTGGCCGTGTGACAGGACGGGCACTCCATCGCCCGATGTTACGCTGGCTGGGCCTCAGCCCAAAACGTTCACCTTCTGCCACCCCGCCTTCACGGCGTGGTGCGCGTCGGAGGCCTTGCCGTGTAGTGCAGCTGCAACGTCCATCGTGGCGTGCGCCGCATCCAGGAACGTCGCACGCGCACGCAGGCGGTCGAAGGCTTTGAGCCAAATGGGGCCCAGGCTGTCCCAGGACTTGCCGCCCAGACGCATGGCGGCCGCGTAAAAAGCGTGATTGGCGATGCCCGAGGCGGTGTGGGCGTCAGCTGTAGATGAATAGCGCTTGTAGTCGCTGATCTGGTCGTCCCCCGGGCAGGTGAGCCGATGGTTGCCCGGATCCTTGAGCGAGCGGATCGCGCGGCCGGCGCGCGGTTCAAGGATGTCTTCTCCCAGCAGCCAGTCGGCCTGGGTCACGTCCTCGCTGGCGTGCCATTGCTTGACCATGCTGGCGAACACGTCGGAGAAGGACTCGTTCAACGCCCCTGCTTCACCCTTCAGAGCGGGAGGCTGGCCGGGCCGCTGGATGACCCCCAGCCCACCCTTAACCAGGTGCTGGGTCACGCCATGGGACATCTCGTGGGCGATGATGCCCAGCGAATGCGCCAAGCCCTTCACGTGCCGGCCATCGCCGTCGCCGACGATCATCTGCTCGCCGGTCCACATCGCATTGGCGAAGCGAAAGCCATAGTGCACCGACGCATCGATACGAAGCCCGTGCCCGTCTACGGAATCAAGACCCAGCACGGTTTTGTAGAACCGCAGGACGATGCCGACATTTTCGTAGACCTGGTCGGCCTCCTTGTCGCGCGCGGGCCGCTCGTCCGCCTCTCGCAGCAGCTGACCGGGAAGCAACGTTTGCCCCTGCGCGTCGAACACTTGCCGGTGAAAGGGCTGCGTGCCCGCCGGTCCCGCCGGCCGCGCTGGGCCCGGTGAGGCGCGCCGGCCGCGCAGCTGCGACGAATGGTCGATCTGAGTCTGCAGCAGCGCGGCGTGTTCCGGGGCAGAAGTCGACGCGAATTGGCGCAGGACCTTCCCGGGGACGGCGAAGCAGATGCAACCGTAGCGCGTTCTCAAGAAGCTACCACCGCGCAGGCAGTTTCTTCAGCAGCGTGATGCGCTTGACCCCCAGCTCGATGTACCCGCCCTTTTCAAGATCCTTGAGCAGGCGGCTGACCATCTCGCGCGAGGCGCCGACGCGGCTCGCGATATTCTGGTGCGTGATTTGCGTGAGGGTGATGGGCGTATCGACCTTGGCCGGACCCTGTTGGCTCTCGAGCGTGACGATGACGCGGCCATAAACATCGAGCAACGCCATATTGCGCGCCGTCTCGGTCGCCGCGCGCGCGCGCCGAATCACCTGGGACACGAGGTCGAGCGCAAACTCCGGCTCCTCGGCCAGGTGATCGCGCAATGCCGCGCGGCTGACCACCGAGCACACGCTGGGTTCCAGCGTCATGACTGAGGCCGAACGCGGCCCGCCGTCCAGCCACATCTCGGCGAAGTAATCGCCCTCTTCCACAACGTTGTAGGTGATCTCGCGGCCGTCGGCGTCATTGGAATAAACCTTGACTCGGCCCTGGAGGAGCACGAAGAGCGACTCGCCGACCTCGCCTTCGTTGATGATGACGCTGTTCTTGCGGTAGCTGCGAAATGTCCCCCTCTGCGCCAGCGCGCGCAGGCTCGGGCTCAAGGCGGCGACCAGCTTCTCATTGGCCGCCGACGGGCTAGGCTTGTCCATGTCGTACTTCCCCCAATCCACGCTAACTTTAGCATGAGCTGTCGGCGTAGATGCGTACGCAAGCGTCCATCCGCCCTCGGATCAGTGCATCGGTTCGTGCCAAAACGGCGGCGCCACAGGGGGCAGGACGGCGATGCGGCTCACCAGTTCCCGCACGCCGGCGGCACGTGTCTTGGCGCACACGCTGCGCACGTGACTGCGCACGGTGGAAACGGCGACATGGAGTTGCTTCGCGATCTGCGGCGCCGAGTGCCCCTGGCACACGATGCCCAGGACTTGCTCCTCCGCCGGCGTGAGGCCGTGACTGCGGGCAAAGAAACACAGCGTCAATGAATCACACACCATGGCCCGCGCAAACAGCAACGCCGCCCTGGGAGGCCGACCCAGCCCCTGCATCTTGAGCGGCACAGCGGTAGCCGCGAGCGGCAGTCCATCGGTCGGAACGAACTCGATCAGGCTGCGCTTTCCCGCGGCCACTCGTGCCAACGCGTCACACAGGATTCGCGCGTTGTACGGAGTGCAGCCCTGCAGCATGTCCTGCCGGGCCAGCAGGACCCGGCGGCGCGCCAGCTCGTGCCGCGCGGCCTGATTGGCGTGCAAGAGCCTGCCATCCAGCGTCGTGATGAGAACGCCATGCGCAAGCTCATCGACGAGCAGGGCCAGTGCCGGGCCCAGGCTTCCCCCGACGTCGGCAAGCGAGCCGCTGCCTTGGATTCCCCTGTCCGCCAGCAAGTCCATGTTCGCGCCCCCAACTCTTTTATGTATGCGGCGAAGGATAGGTATTGCCCGTCGAACACGATAGGAATTACGGCGCTCGGTTCCTGTGACAAATTAACCGGGCTCTGAAATTTGCGCGAACGTCTCGGCCATGACGACGGGATGAAAGGCCAGATCTACGTGCGCCACGCCGCGTACCAGCCGGTTCCGCGCACCCGGTAAGGTGGCGGTCAAGGCCGGAAACACGATGTTGTCGCAGTTGGAGTACCAGCAGGTGAAGTACGCGTTCTGCCCGGGCAGGCTGCGCTGCTCCAGGTCGCGTAGCCAGTCGCTGGAAAGGCGCATCTGCCGACCGTTGCGCAAGCGGCTGAAGCGGCCTAACCAAGTCCCGTTGTGGGGCGAGGCGATAGTGACCACGTGATGCACCTGAGTGGCCCCTTGATTGGCCCGCAACCAAGCGCGCGCCGCCAGGCCGCCCATGCTGTGGCACACCAGCATCGGCGCCATGCCGCAGGCTTGTGTGACTTGCCGGACGGCTTGGTCGACGATAGGAACGTAGTCATCGATCGAGCCGAAGACTGGCTCCAGGTTGACGGCGACGAAAGGGTGCCCGGCCCTACGCAGTTGATTGAGCCACGGCGTCCAGAACCCGCGGTTGCAGACAAAGCCATGGATGAACACCACCCCTCGCCGGCCTGCGACTGCGCCCTCAAGCTGGTCGGGGACCGTCTGCCAGCGAAACGGCTGGCGCCAGCAGAACACCCTCGGCGCCATGACGGTCTCCCCGAGCCAGGCCCGCGCGAGTTCGAGCCAGGTCGGCCGCGGCGGCGCGCCCTCACCGCCCACGAAGTGCAGCGCCACAAACTCCAACGCCAGCACCAGTGAATAGGCCAGGGCAATGGCCAGGAAGCCCACAAGCGCCACCAGGGGCGACTGCGGCCAGTGCCAGTAGCCCCATGCTGTAGCACCCGTGAGCGCCGCGAGGGTGGTGAACTGCTGGAGCCGCGCGAGCGCCGAATGCGAGGGCATCAGGGGAGTATCACATCCCGGCCGGCGACGCGCCTCGATAGACTCGGATGCCATGAACGCCGCAACCCAGATCCGCAGCGCCGTCGCACAGGTGTCCCTACTAAGAGATGCCGTCTTGCAGCGTCCGGAATTGGGTCAGGCCGTCGCGGCGGTCAAACGCTTGCAATCGCGCCGCTTCGCGGGCACCTACCCCGATCTGCTGGTGGACGGTCGTTACACGGCCGCCGTTCGCTTCTTTCTGGAGGAGCTTTACAGCGACAAGGACTACGCCGAGCGCGATGCCCAGTTTGCCCGTATCGCCGGCGCGATAGAACGGTTCTTTCCAGCGCAAGTCGCGCAAACCGCCGTGGCGCTCGCGCGTCTGCATGCGCTGACCGAGGAGCTGGACCAGGCCTTGGCAACCCGTTGGCTCGCCGACGCGGGCCCTGGCGCAAGCGAAAGTGAAGTCGATCGCTACGTCAAGGCTTGGCGGCTTGCGGACCGCCGCGCGGATCGCGAAAAGCAGCTGACCGACGTCGTGGCCCTCGGCCGTGAGATGGCTCGGCTGACACGCACGCCGGGCTTGCGCACGATGCTGAAAATGATGCGCAGGCCAGCCGTCGCGGCGGGCCTTGGCCCATTGCAACGCTTTCTCGAAACGGGCTTCGACACTTTCGCGGCCATGGCCCGCGCCGGCGGGGCGGAGGAATTCCTGGGCATCATCGAGAAACGCGAAGCTGCGCTGATCGCGTCACTGTTCGACGCGCCGCCTCTCGTGTGCCAGACGCAGCTAGCAACGGCCCTAGGACAAGCCCCCTAGCCTTTGCCGATGGGCTGCGTTGACAATTCGCTCGAAGGAGACCGGCATGGAAAAGATCTGGCTGAAGAGTTATCCCGAGGGCGTGCCCCACGAGATCGACCCGGAGCAATACCGTTCGCTGACGCAATTGCTGGACGAGTCGTTCAAGAAGAACGCAGCCAAGCCGTTTTCCGTCTGCATGGAGCGGTGGATGACCTACGGTCAGCTGGACAAACTGTCTGCCGCGCTCGGCGCATGGCTGCAGGCCCAGGGCCTGGAGCCGGGCGCCCGGGTGGCGATCATGCTGCCGAATATTCCGCAGTTCGCCGTCGCCACGTGTGCGGTGCTGCGGGCGGGCTACACCTGTGTCAACGTGAATCCCCTGTACACCGCCCGCGAGCTTGAGCACCAGCTCAAGGACTCGGGCGCAACGGCGATCGTGCTGCTCGAGAACTTCGCGAAAACCTTGGAGGAAGTCATCGGCAAGACGCCGCTCCAGCATGTGGTGATGGCGTCGATGGGCGACCTCCTGGGATTCCCATTCGGGGCGTGGATCACTTTTGCGGTGCGCCACTTGGCCAAAATGGTTCCGGCGTACAAGCTGCCTCTCGTGGGCGGCCGCAGGGTCACGCCATTTAATCGCGCCATTGCGGAGGGCCGCTCGATGACGTTGAAGCCCGCGCCCCAAGCGCTGGACGCGGTCGCTTTCCTGCAATACACGGGCGGAACGACAGGCCTCTCGAAGGGCGCCGTGCTGACGCATCGCAATGTCGTCGCCGCCATACTGCAGGCAGAAGCCTGGTTCAGTCCTGCGCTCAAGCGCCTCGGCGACCCGAGCAAGACCAACAGCGTCGCCGCGCTGCCCCTGTATCACATTTTCGCGCTGACGCTCTGCCTGCTGGCGATCCGCTGGGGCGCGCACCTGACTCTGGTGCCGAACCCGCGCGATTTTGGCAAGTTCATCGGCGTTCTCAAGAAGCGGCCCTTCCATATTCTTCCCGCAGTGAACACCTTGTTCAATGCGCTGATGCAACATCCTCAGTTCAAGTCCATCGACTTCTCGCAGCTGTGCCTTTCGCAGGCAGGCGGCATGGCGGCCTCCGAAGGTACGGCCATGCAATGGCAGCAACTCACGGGTTGCCCGATGGTCGAGGGCTGGGGCATGAGCGAGACCTGCGCGATCGGCACCAACAACATCGTGACGAGCAAACAGTTCACCGGAACTATCGGTCTGCCGTTGCCCAGCATCGACGTCGCCATCAAGGATGACGACGGCGCCTCCGTGCCGATCGGGCAGCCGGGCGAAATCTGCATCAAAGGGCCGCAGGTCATGCGCGGCTATTACAACCAGCCGGATGAAAACGAAAAGGCTTTCACGTCCGACGGGTTCATGCGCACGGGCGACATCGGCTTCATGGACGAGCGCGGCTACATGAAGATCGTCGACCGCAAGAAGGACATGATTCTGGTGAGCGGTTTCAACGTTTTCCCCAACGAGCTGGAAAACGTTATTTCGCTATGCCCCGGCGTCGTCGAATGTGCTGCGATCGGAATTCCCGATGAGAAGCAAGGCGAAGCGATCAAGCTCTTTGTGGTCAAGAACGATCCGACGCTGTCCGAGGACGACGTGGCCAAGTACTGCCGACAGAATCTCACCGGCTACAAGGTCCCGAAACACATCGAGTTTCGCGCCGAGCTGCCGAAGACCAACGTGGGCAAGATCCTGCGACGGGAGCTGCGCGCCGCCCGCTAGGTGCACGCTGGCGTTTCGGTTAGTCTTTCGCAGATGACAGATGGACTTCCGCCCGGCGTTTCAGTGTTCGAGCGTGGCTGGCTCTCGGCCAACAACATCCTGTTCCAGGGCGAGGACAGCACCGCGCTGGTCGACAGTGGTTATTGGACGCATGCGCAGCAGACGGTGGGTTTGGTGCGGGGTGCGCTCGGAGCGCGCTCGCTTGACTGCCTGCTGAATACGCACCTGCACGGTGATCACTGCGGCGGGAACGCGGCGCTGCAGGCTGCTTTCCCCGACATGCAGATTTCAATCCCTCCGGGCCAGGCCGCCGCCGTGCGCGAATGGGACGACGAGGCGCTGGGCTACACAGCTGTGGGCCAGGCGTGCTCACGCTTTCGGATCGACGGCGTCATTTTGCCGAGCACGCAAGTTACGCTGGCCGATTTGCCCTGGCAAATCCATGCGGCGCCGGGCCACGACCCTCACTCTGTCGTCCTGTTCGAGCCTGCGTCTCGTGTGCTGATCTCCGCCGATGCGTTTTGGGAAAACGGATTCGGGGTTGTCTTCCCGGAGCTGGAAGGAGTGTCGGCCTTCGATGAGGTCGCTGCGACCCTGGATCTGATTGAAGCATTGGATCCCTACCTCATCATCCCAGGGCATGGTCCCGTGTTCGGCAGTCGACCGGGGACGGTCGCTGCTGCGCTGACACGCGCAAGAAGCCGGCTGTCGAGCTTCCAGGCGGATCCGGCGCGGCACGCCCGGCACGCAGCGAAGGTTCTTGTGAAGTTCAAGTTGCTCGAGCGCCAGCGCATGGCACGGACGGAATTGG
>JBKJTX010000451.1:0-8302 GCA_046590315.1 Ramlibacter sp.
GGAGATGAACGAAATCGAGGTCATTGCGCTGGACAGGGGGCCGGGAATGCTCAACGTAGCACGCAGCATGGGCGACGGCTTCTCTACCGGCGGAACTCCGGGCACCGGATTAGGGGCCGTCCGCCGCTTGGCCGACGAGTTCGACGTGCAATCCAGCCTCCCGGGGGGAACGCTCATCGTGGCACGTCTGAGGAGTGCACGCTCGCAGCGGGCGCGATCAGAGCCCCCGATCGTCGCACGTGGGATTTCCATACCCTTGCGCGGCGAGCAGGTCTGCGGCGACACCTGGGCCGTGGCAATGGCCGGCCCGGTCGCCTCGCTGATGATGGCCGACGGGCTGGGTCATGGGCCCGATGCGGCAGAGGCGTCCCGCGCCGCGATCGAGGTGTTTGCTGCCAATCCATTGGCGCCGCCAACCCAAATGCTCGAGGCCGCGCACCAGCGCTTGCGCAGTACCCGCGGCGCGGCAGTCACGATCTTGCAGGCCGACGCATCCGCTTCGACCATTCGAGCTTGCGGCGCAGGCAATGTTTCTGCGCGCATTCTGTCGGGCGACTCCGACCGAACGGTGGTGGTGCAAAACGGCACCGCCGGCGTGCAGATCCGCCGGCCGCAGGAGGCGACGTTTCCTTGGCCGACGCATGCATTGCTCGTCGTGCACAGCGACGGAATCGAGAGCCGCTGGCCGCGTGACGCGCTGCTGCCGGTGCTCGGGCGCGACCCGGGCTTAGCTGCGGCGATGTTAATTCGCGACCACAGCCGCGGCCGCGACGACGCCACGGTGGCTGTTCTTCAGAGGACGATGTGAGCGCGGTGGGCTCCGTCGAAGTTGCCGCGCTGCAGGCGCAGCTGGAGGCGCTCCGGTCAGAGCTGGAGGAAACCAACCGCGGTGTGGTCGCCTTGTACGCCGAACTCGAAGCGCAAGCGGACCAACTGCGCGAAGCGACGGAGTTGAAAAGCCGTTTCCTGGCATACATGAGCCACGAGTTTCGAACGCCTATCAGCTCGATTCGCAGCCTGGCGCGGTTGCTGGTCGACCGGGTCGATGGCCCGTTGACCGAGGAGCAGGAAAAACAGGTGCTGTTCATCCAGCAGCAGGCTGCGGAGTTCGGCGAAATGGTGGACGACCTGCTTGACTTGGCCAAGGTGCAAGCTGGACGCGTCGAAATCTCGCCGGCGTGGTTCGAGATGGTGGATCTTTTCTCGGCACTGCGCGGCATGTTCAAGCCGATGCTGACCAATCCGGAGATGAGCCTCGTTTTCGAGGAGCCCCACGACGTTCCCAAGATTTTCACCGACGACAGAAAGCTGTCGCAGGTGCTGCGCAACTTCATTTCCAATGCGTTGAAGTTCACCCCCAAGGGAGAAGTGCGGGTGTCGGTCAGACGCGAGGGAGATGACCGCGTGACTTTCCGGGTGGCAGACACCGGCATTGGCATTGCGCCGGAGTATCACCGTACGGTGTTCGAGGATTTTTCGCAGGTACAGTCGCCGTTGCAAAAGCGCCTGCGCGGAACAGGTTTGGGTCTTTCGCTCAGCAAACATCTGGCCCATGCGCTGGGCGGGGCCGTCGGACTGGAGAGCGAATTAGGCAAGGGGTCCGTTTTTTCGGTGACCATACCCGTGCAGATCGGCGAGCAGGGCGGAGGTGAAGCATGATCGACAGCGACGTGATCAACGCGTCGATTGACCGCTCCACGCACGAGGTGCTGGTGGTCGACGACAACCCGGCAAGCCGTTACACGACGGCCCGCATCATCAAGGCAGCGGGCTTTCGCGCGTCGGAAGCCGGCAGCGGCGGCGAAGCCTTGGCACACGCCGTCATGGGCGTGTCGGCGGTGGTTCTGGACGTCCACCTGCCGGACATCAGTGGCTTCGAAGTCTGCCGGAGGCTGCGCGCGATGGAGCTGACGGCCACGTTGCCGATCATCCATCTGTCGGCCGAGTTCACCCGAAACGAAGATCGCGTGGCCGGTCTCGACGCGGGCGCCGACGCTTACCTTGTTCATCCGGTCGAGCCCGCCATGCTGGTCGCCACACTGCAGGCACTGATTCGGGCGCGGATCGCCGAAGAGGGCCTGCGCCAAAGCGAATCGCGCCTGCGCGCCATCTATGACCACGCGCCGAGCGGCATCGCAGTCATCGACGCAGACGGGCGGGTGGTCGACGCGAATCCGGCCATGGAGCAACTGTTGGGCTACAGCCGCGCTGACCTTCTCGGACTGCGTCTGCGCGACCTTGCGTTGCCGGAATGGCAAGAACTTGCCCACTTGCAGATGGCCGGTGTCGGCGCGCACGGCGCGCCTTGGCGGGGCAGCTTGCCGCTGCGGCGCGCTGACGGTGCCGTTGTCCACTTGGACTGGAGCATGTCCGGCCACCTGGAGCCTGGCCTGCGAATCGCCATTGCCGCCGACGCGTCCGAACGCAAGGAACTCGAACACCAGCGCGGTGAGGTCCTCGAGCGCGAACAGGCTGCCCGCGCCGTCGCCGAACGTCACAGCCGCACCAAAGACGATTTCATCGCCGTGCTTTCGCATGAACTTCGCACGCCCCTGAATGCGATCGTCGGCTGGGCGGCGGTCTTGCTCGGGCGAAATCCCGCACCGGACGTCACCCACGGACTTCAAGCGATCGAGCGAAGCGGAAAGGCGCAGGCGCGGATCATTTCCGACATCCTGGACGTGTCGCGAATCAATTTGGGCAAGCTCGCGCTGGAACGCGAACTCTGTGACCCTGCGGACCTGATCACGAAGGCGGTCGCATCCCTCCGGTCCGCCATCGACGCGAGGAAGCTGCGCGTGCTGCTGGATGTGGAGTCCGCGCATGAGCCGGCTTGGCTCGACCCCGGCCGCTTCGAGCAGATCTTCTGGAATCTGCTCACCAACGCCATCAAGTTTTCGAACGTGGGCGGCGACATCAAGGTGCACTTGCGGCGCGAGGGCCCCCGGTTGCATCTGACGGTGCAAGACGAGGGCCAGGGGATCGACGCGGATTTTCTCGCGCGCCTGTTCGATCGGTTCTCGCAGAGCGATTCGCCAGGCAATCGCCGGCACGGCGGGCTTGGGCTTGGCCTCTCGATCGTGAGGCACTTGGCAGAGTTGCATGGGGGAACCGTGCGCGCCACGAGCGAAGGACTGGGCAAGGGGTCCACGGTGCAGGTCGATCTCGACGTGGCGCCAGCCAGCGAAGCACGGGCCGCTCAGCTGGCAGAGGAAAGCCATGCCGCTACGCGCCCGCTCGAATCGATGGACATCCTCGTTGTCGATGATGACGCTGATTCCAGCGAGATGTTGTCGGTGGTTCTCCGAGAACGTGGCGCCCGAGTCCGCACTGCGGTGGATTTCGACACTGCGCTAGAGGCCCTGGGCGCGGTCACGCCCGACGTTTTGATCAGCGATATTGGGCTGCCGAGACGGGATGGCTACGAGCTGATTCGTGAAGTGCGCCGGCTGGAGCGGATCCTGCGGCCCGGCCAGCGGCTGCCAACGATTGCATTTACTGCGTTTGCTCGACCCGAGGATCGCGCGCTCGCATTGCAGGCGGGCTTTGACGACCATCTGGTCAAGCCCCTGAACCCGCACAATCTTGTGCTCGCGATCAAGAACTTGTTGGTACGGGGCACTTCCTAACGCCGCTCGTACTGCTTCTTGCCGAACAGGACTTCGCGCTCTTTGTCGCCGGTGATGGGCCGGCGCAGTTCGGCCAGAACCTTCACGCCGCGTTGCACCGCAGGCCGTTCGGCAATCTTGTTGAACCAGGCATGCACATGCGGATGCTCTGCGAGTGCGATGCCCTGGTCCTCCCAGCTGCGCAACCAGGGGAACGTCGCGATATCGGCGATGGAATAGTCGCCGCCGCCCAGGTAAGCGCTCTTTTCCAGCCGCTTGTCGATCACGCCATAGAGCCGCTTGGCTTCGTTGGAATAGCGGTTGATGGCGTACTCGATCTTCTCGGGTGCGTACATGCGGAAATGATGGGTCTGCCCGAGCATCGGCCCGACGCCACCCATCTGGAACATCAGCCATTGCAGCACCTCGTACTTGGCGCGGTCAGTCTTCGGCATGAACTGGCCCGTCTTGGCCGCAAGGTAAACAAGGATGGCGCCCGATTCGAACAGCGAGATCGGCTTGCCGTCCGGGCCTCGTGGATCGGTGAGCGCCGGGATTTTGTTGTTCGGGCTTAAGTCGAGGAACTCCGGCTTGAACTGGTCGCCCGAACCGATGTTGACCGGTATCGCGCGATAAGGGAGTCCGCATTCCTCCAGCATGATATGGACTTTGTGGCCGTTGGGTGTCGGCCAGGAGAAAACGTCAATCATGAAAAAATGGCCTCCTGCTTGGTTTGAACTAATAATGCCACTTTAGGTGAATTGCAAAGGGCGCGCACCCGCTGTGTTCGATCGAATCAAAAAAGCCTTGTCCAAGGAGGCCAAGCCGCCGGAGGCGCCCAGCTCGCAGCTGCCGCACAGCCCAGTCTCGGAATGGGCGCAGACCCAAGGTTTCGGCTTTTCGGTCATCGGGCATGGCCACGAGATCGCTCTTGAGGGCAAGGTTGGAAACAAGCCCTGGCGGCTGCAACTGGGCCGTCCCACTCGCAACTACATCCTCGGCGAGGAAGTTCGTGCGCGGGCGGAACTGGACATCGACGATGACGCCGCCGTGCTGGTGATGAACCGGCCGCTGCGCGAGGCGCTGGAGAAGAAGGCCTACGCGATCTACACCGACCAGCTGCAGACCTCGGTCGATTCCAATCTGCCCGAAGAAATGCGCTGGCTTTCGATGTTCGACGAAGTCGGCTGGGACAGCCTTCCCAAGGCGTTCTGGGAACGCTACAGCGTACTGACCGACCGCCGCGAACACGCGTTGGCCTGGGTCGATCCGACCCTGGCGAAGCTGCTGATGCAGTGGCCGACGCCAGGCCCTTCGGCAGAGGTGCCGTTCATGATCTTGCTGCTGCGTGGTAAGGCTTACCTGCGGATGGAATACAGCCCCGCAGAGTTGTCCACGTTGCAGCACGCCGCGTTGATTTTCACCAACGCCTGCGAATCGGCACTGAGCGGACTGGCGACGCCGCGCCCCACGCCCGCGGCCTAGGCAGGCTGTACGGCAGAACGCCGAGTGCGTTTGCCGGCCATACGGGGCACAATTGCCGTGGGAGTCCTTTGAGTCCGCCGGCAGAGCGGCAGTACTTAGTCGGGGTCCGCATGGACGAACTGGAGCGCAGCTTGATCGAGCTGTCCGTTGGAACAAGTGACTACGGGGACGACGGGTTGCCGACATCCTTGCTTGCGGTTTTGGGCGCGCTGCGGCGGCAATTCCAAATGGATGTTGTCTTCGTCTCCAAGATGGCTGACGGTCAGCGTACTTTCATGGCGGTAGACGCGGCGCCGGGTCGCGATGTCATCGCACCGGGCATGTCCGACCCGGTCGAGGCAAGTTGGTGTCACAACATCGTTCAGGGACGGCTTCCCGAGTTGATTCGGGACGGCAAGCCCCTGATTGCCAGTGGAGAGGCGCCCTACACCCCACTAGAGATCGGAACCCACCTCAGCGTTCCGGTGGTCCGACCCAATGGCAGCGTGTACGGAACATTGTGCATGTTCGCTTTTCACGTTGACGAGAAGGTCACCGATTCAGACGTGGCACGGCTTCGCAATGCTGCCACCATCATTGCGGGCCGATTGAATAGTGCTTCCTAGCCGCCCCGCGTGATGGGCGCCTGGGCGTCGCTGCCGTAGCTGCCGTACTTGCCCAACTCCCACTTCGCGATTGCATTGCGGTGCACTTCGTCCGGGCCGTCGGCGAAGCGCAGCGTGCGGGCATGGGCCCAGGCGGATGCGAGCGGAAAATCGCCGCTGACGCCGCCGCCGCCGTGGACCTGCATGGCCCAGTCGATCACCTGCAACGCCATGTTGGGCGCGACCACCTTGATCATCGCGATGTCGTTCTTGGCGACCTTGTTGCCGGCAACGTCCATCAGCCAGGCGGCCTTGAGCGTGAGCAGGCGCGCCATGTCGATCTTGCAGCGCGCCTCGGCGATGCGCTCCTGCGTGACGCTTTGCTGCGCCACGGTCTTGCCGAAGGCCACGCGCGAGATGGCGCGCTTGCACATCAGCTCCAGTGCGCGCTCGGCCAGGCCGATCAAGCTCATGCAATGGTGGATGCGTCCTGGGCCGAGGCGGCCCTGGGCGATCTCAAAACCGCGGCCTTCGCCAAGGAGGATGTTGTCGGCGGGGACGCGCACGTTCTCGAAGTACATCTCAACGTGGCCATGCGGCGCGTCGTCGTAGCCGAACACCGTGAGCGGGCGCACGACGCGGATGCCCTTGGCGTCGGCCGGCACGATGATCATGCTTTGCTGCGAATGGCGCGGCGCTTCGGGGTCCGTCTTGCCCATGGTGATGTAGACGGCGCAGCGCGGATCAGCAGCGCCCGAGATCCACCACTTGTGACCGTTGACCACGTACTCATCGCCCTGGCGCTCGATGCGCGTGCTGATGTTGGTGGCGTCTGAAGACGCGACATCGGGTTCGGTCATCGCGAAGGCCGAACGAATCTGGCCTTCGAGCAGGGGCTTGAGCCAGCGCGCCTTGATGGCTTCGGAGCCATAGCGGGCAATGGTTTCCATGTTGCCCGTATCGGGCGCCGAGCAGTTGAAGACTTCACTGGACCACGGCATACCGCCCATGATCTCGGCCAACGGCGCGTATTCCTGGTTGGTGAGGCCGGCGCCCTCGTAGCCCGACGCCGAGGCACTGACTACTGGCAGGAAGAGATTCCAGAGGCCGGCGGCGCGCGCCTTGGGCTTCAGATTCTCGATGGTCTGGAGCGCGCTCCAGCGCTTGCCGGCCTTGGTGTTTTCCTCCAACTCCTGGTGATACTGCTTTTCCGCCGGGTAGATGTAGTCGTCCATGAACTTCAGCAGCTTCGTCTGGAGTTCCTTGGTTTTGGGGGAGTAATCGAAGTCCATGTGTCTTTCCTTGTGGGTGATGCGAAAAGGCGGTTACGCCTGTTGGGCGAACTGCCATGCGAGCTCGGCCATCGGACGGGCGCTGGCGCCCGATGCGGCCGCCTGTGCACTCGATGCCGTTCCGGCTTCCACCCGCTTGGCAATGCCTTGCAGAATGGCGGCGATACGGAACATGTTGTAGGCCATGTAGAAGTTCCAGTCGGCCTTGAGCGCTTCGGGCGTGGTGAGGCCCGTGCGATCGCAGTAAAGGCGGATGTAGTCGGCCTCTGCCGGGATGCCCAGCGCTTTGTGGTCCAGACCGCCGATGCCGCGAAACGAGCCGTGCGGGATGTTCCAGGCCATGCAGTGGTAGCTGAAATCTGCCAGCGGATGCCCAAGCGTGGAAAGCTCCCAGTCGAGTACAGCGATCACGCGCGGTTCGGTGGGATGGAACATCAGGTTGTCCAGGCGATAGTCGCCGTGGACGATGGAGACCTTGGTCTCGTCGCGCCCTGCGGCGGGTATGTGCGCCGGCAGCCACTCGACGAGCTTCTCCATCTCGGGGATGGGCTGGCTCATCGGGCCGGCACCGTCGGCTGACGCCTTGTACTGTTTGCTCCAGCGGCCGATCTGGCGCTCGAAGTAATTGCCCGGCTTGCCGTAGCCGGCGAGGCCATGTTCGGCGAATTTAACGGTGTGCAGCGCCGAGATGACGCGGTTCATCTCGTCGTAAATTTCCGCGCGTTGCGCTGGCGTCATGTCGGGCAGCGCCTGGTCCCAGATCACTCGGCCCTGCATGTACTCCATGATGTAGAAGGCACGGCCGATCACGGACTCGTCTTCGCACAGGCAATACATGCGCGGCACCGGAAAGGTCGTGCCGCCCAGGCCGCGCATGACCGCGAACTCGCGCTCCACTGCGTGTGCCGACGGCAAGAGTTTGGCGACCGGGCCGGGCTTGGCGCGCATCACGTAACTTTGCGACGGCGTGATGAGCTTGTATGTTGGGTTGGACTGTCCGCCCTTGAATATCTCGACGCTGAGAGGGCCTTTGAAGCCATCCAGATTTTTCTCTAGCCACGCCGTGAGCGCGGCAACATCGAAGACGTGCTTGTCGGTGACAGGGCGGGTGCCGATGAAGTGGTCGAATGTCACAGCGGTTCCCGTCGCATCAATTGTCGGATTCGATGATGCGCATCAGCGCTTCGCGGTTGCGCACCACGAGGCCGCCTGGCTCGATCCGGATCACATTCTCGCGCTCCATGGTCTTGAGTTCCTGGTTGACGCGCTGACGCGAGGCGCCCAAAAGCTGCGCCAGCTCTTCCTGTGCCAGTTGCAGGCCGATGCGCACTTC
>JBKJTX010000091.1:0-5454 GCA_046590315.1 Ramlibacter sp.
GAAAACTCATGCGGGTAGCGCTCCAGCAATCCGGGAAACTGGACCTCCGACAGGCCCACATCGGTCAGTGCCTGCATGACGCGCTCGCGGCGCGCTGGCAGAGGTAAATCGGGTTCATGGACAAGCAGACCTTCGCCCACGATCTCTTCCACGGTCATGCGCGGTGACAGCGACGAGAACGGGTCCTGAAACACCACCTGGACCAGCCGGCGGATGGCCTTGTTGCCGGCCGCGCCCGGACCCCACTTCCGGCCGACGACCTTGAGTTCGCCCTTGTGCGGGATGAGGCCAAGCGCCGCCAATGCGAGGGTCGACTTGCCCGACCCGGACTCGCCCACCACGCCCAACGTGCGCCCCGGCGGCACGGCGAACTCCCCGTGGTTGACTGCGAAGAACTCACCCTTCCTGAACCACCCCTTGATCCCTGGCAGATGGACCGGGTAGCTCACGCGCATGCCGCTGGCCTTCATGACCGGCTCGCCCGGCGCCGGCCCTTCGACGACTTCGCGGACCGGTCGGCTGTCGATGAGCTTGCGGGTGTAGGGATGCTGGGGATTGGCGAACACCTCCTCGACCGTACCTTGCTCTACCAGGTAGCCGTTTTCCATCACCACCACCCTGTCCGCAAATTTGCGCACCAGGTTCAAGTCGTGCGTAATCAGCAGCAAGGCCATTCCGTTATTGCGCTGCGCCTGACTCAGGAGGTCCAGGATTTGCGCCCGCAACGTGACGTCCAGGGCCGTGGTGGGTTCGTCGGCCAGCAAGAGGTGCGGATTGCCCGACAGGGCCATGGCGATCATGGCCCGCTGACGTTGGCCGCCGGAGAGTTGGTGAGGATAGGCGCCGGCGCGGCGCTCGGGCTCCGGAATGCCGGTGGCGCGCAAGGCCTCGATGGCGGCGGCCCAGGCTTCGCGCGCCGTGAGTCCGTCCTTGAGCTGCAAGACTTCGGCGATCTGGTCCCCGATCGTGTACAGGGGATTGAGCGCGGTCATGGGCTCCTGGAAGATCATCGCGATCTCGCGGCCGCGGATGGCGAGCAGTTCGCGCTCGGGCAAGGCAAGGAGGTCCCTGGACGTCGCGCTGCCGGGTGGGGTAAAGCGGGCGGAGCCGCTCACGGTCCCGTTCTGAACCAATCCGAGCAAGCTGAGCGCCGTCACCGTCTTGCCTGAGCCCGACTCGCCGACCAACGCGAGCTTTTCGCCCAGAGCCAGTGAGAAGCTGACGCCATGCACGACTTCTTTGCCGCCAAACGAAACACGCAGGTCACTGACTTCGAGCATGGGACCGCTGGATGTCATTTGTCGGCCTTGCGCGGATCGAGGGCATCGCGCAAAGCGTCGCCCATCAATGTGAGCAGAAGCAAAGTCACGACCAGCACGGCGAAGGTCGCCATCGATATCCACCAGGCATCAATGTTCTGTTTGCCTTGCGCCAAGAGCTCGCCCAAAGAGGGCGTGCCTGGGGGAACGCCGAGCCCCAGGAAATCGAGCGATGTCAGCGCCAGAATCGCCGCGCTCATCCGGAACGGCAGGAAGGTGACGACCGGCGTCATGCTGTTGGGAAGAATGTGGCGCCACATGATCCGACCGTTTCCTACGCCAAGCGCGCGGGCCGCCCTCACGTAGTCCATCTGGCGATTTCGAAGGAACTCCGCCCGCACGTAGTTGGACAGGCCGGTCCAGCCGAACAGGCTGAGCAGGAGCAGCAGCAGTGCCACGCTGGGCGCGAAGATCGCGCTGAAAATAATGAGCAGATACAGCTCCGGCATGGAGTCCCAGATCTCGATGAAGCGCTGGAACGCGAGATCCGTCTTGCCCCCGAAAAAGCCCTGAATCGCGCCGCTGATCACGCCAATGACCATCCCGATCACCATCAGTGCCAACCCGAACAGCACGCTCAGTCTGAAGCCATACAGCAGCTGCGCCAGCATGTCACGACCGCGTTCATCCGTCCCCAGCCAGTTCGCGCTGGACGGCGTGGCCGGAAACGGGTGCGGTGAGTAATAGCTGATGGTCGTGGCGCCATATGGATTGACCGTGGAGAAAGCCCAGTTGCCGCCCTGGTTCAGCTTGTTGCGGATGTAGGGATCGAGGAAGTTGGTCGGCCCGGGAAAGTCACCGCCGAAAGTCGATTCGGGGTAGTCCTTCACCATTGGAAAATAAAACTGTCCGTTGTAGCGAATGACCAGCGGTTTGTCGTTGGAGATCACTTCTGACAACAAGCTCAATGCCACCAGCGTGCAGAAGACGACGAGGCTCACGAAGCCGAGTCGGTTGCGCTTGAAACGACGCCAGGCACGTGCGCTCGGGCTCTGCGACATTCCAGTTCGTGAGTCACCGCGGATCGGGCTTTGCCGGTCCGCTGGTGGCGCCCCCCTGGGGGGGAGGTGGCCGTAGGCCACTTCGGGGGGGTTAGTCGAATTTGACACGGGGGTCGACCCAGACATAACTCAGGTCACTGATGAGTTTGGTGACGAGGCCGATCAACGTAAAGACGAAGAGCGCGCCCAGCACGACCGGATAGTCGCGCCGGATGATGCTCTCATAGCTGAGAAGGCCGAGGCCATCGAGCGAGAACAGCGTCTCGATCAGCAAGGCGCCGGTGAAGAATGCACCAACGAAGGCCGCCGGAAACCCCGTGAGAATGGGAATCAGCGCATTGCGAAAGACGTGCTTCCAGAGCACGCGTCGATTGGAGAGACCCTTGGCGCGGGCAGTGAGCACATATTGCTTGCGGATCTCCTCCAGAAAGGAATTTTTGGTCAACATGGTGGTGACGGCAAAACTGCCCATCACCATCGCCGTCACCGGCAACGTGATGTGCCAGAGGTAGTCGATGATCCGAGCGCCCCAACTCAATTCGTCCCAATTCGACGACGTGAGCCCGCGCAGCGGGAACCATTGAAAATGGCCCCCGAAGATGACGAGCAGCACAAGACCCAAAACGAAACCGGGGATCGCGTAACCGACCAGCACGAGTACGGTCGACACGAAGTCGAACTTGGAGCCCGCGCGCACCGCCTTGGCCACGCCGAGCGGCACCGCGACGAGGTAGCTGATGAGAAAAGTCCACAGGCCCAGGCTGATGGACACCGGCAGTTTCTCCAAAATCAGCTGGCCCACTGGCTTGTTCTGCATGAAGCTGCGCCCGAGGTCGAAAGTGGCGTACTGGCCGAGCATCTTCCAGAACCGTTCGGCCGGCGGCTTGTCGAAACCGTAAAGCGCCTTGATCTGTTCGATGCGCTTGGGGTCCAGGCCCTGGCCGCCGCGGTACGCCGAGGTGTCGCCGCCACCGCCCACGCGGCGCGCCTCGGCGATGTACTGCTCCACCGGACCGCCGGGCACGAACTGGGTCACGACGAACGTGATGAGTAGCACGCCGAACAGCGTGGGCAACATCAAAAGAACGCGTTTAAGGATGTAGGAAAACATAGGCTATTGGGTCGCGGTCTTGGGCGGATTGCGAGCCCACCAGGTAAGCATGAACCAGTCCATGTAGGGGACGCCTTCGGGCGGATAGGCCGGCACCACGGAAGGTCGCTCGAGCTTCCAGTCGCTGAAGGCAATGCGGCGCGTGCCACTGGTCCAGGCAGGAATCAGGTAATGACCGTGAGCGATGACCCGGTCCAGAGCGCGGCAAGCGGCATTGAAGTCAGCTTCCTTTTCCGCTACCGTCAGTCTGGCGATCAGTGCATCGATCGCCGGGTTCTTGATGCCGGAATAGTTGCCGGAGCCGGGAATGTCCGCCGCCTTGCTGCCGAAGAGGTCGGCATAGTCGGCGCCTGGAAAGTGCGTGCCTGGAAACGAGATGCCCAGCATCTCGAAGTTGTTGGACTCCAGGCGCTGTTGCCACAACGCGAAGTCAACTTCGCGCAGGCGCAACTCGACGCCGAGTTGCCCGAGCGCCCGGCGCCAGGCCGCGGTGGTCGTGGCGCCACGCGCTTCGGTGCTGTCTAGAAATTCAACCGTCAAGGGCTCCCCCTTGGCGTTGCGCATCGCCCCGTCGCGGAAGGTCCAGCCGGCTTCGGCCAGCAACGCCTGGGCCTTACGCAGGTTTTCGCGCAGCGAACTGTTGCCGTCGGTTCGCGGGGGAATCGCCATCGGCCCAAAGGTTTCGGCCGGCAAAGTGGCGCGAAACGGTTCCATCAGCGCAACCTCCTCCGCTGACGGCAGCCCATTGGCCTCGCACGCCGTGTTGCCGAACACACCCTTCACCCGGACATAAGCGCCACGGAAAAGATGAAGATTCATCCACTCGTAGTCCATCGCCAGTTCCAGCGCCATTCGCACCCGGCGGTCGGCGAATTTCGGCAGCCGCAGGTTCAGCACATAGCTGTAATAACCGTGGGGCAGCTTGTGCTCGAAATTCATCTTCACCATCTCGCCGCTTTCGATGCGCTTACCGTTCAGCCGGCGGGCCCAGTCGCCCGCCGAAAAAAACTGCATCAGGTCGAACTCACCGGCCTTTAACGCTTCGAGCTGCGCCGTGTTGTCGCGATAGATCTTGATGGTGACGCGGTCGAAGTTGGCCATGCCCTTGCGCACGGCCAAGTTGCGCCCCCAGTAATTGGGGTCGCGCGCAAAGGTCACGTCCTTACCGAATTGCACAGGGCCGAGCTTGTAGGGGCCCGTGGCGACAGGAATGTCCGTGACGATCTGATCGAACTGCTTCGTTTTACCGTTTTCCATGCCCCATTTGGGCGAGAAGACCGGCATGCCGCCGACGACGAGAGGCAGTTGCCGGTCCGGCTTCTTGAAGCGAAAACGCACCGTTCGCTCGTCGACGACCTCACATGTCGCCACTTCGGCAAAGACCGTCGCATACGAAGGCGCAGCGTACTTGGAAGTCAGCGTTTCATAGCTGTACTTCACGTCGGCGGCCCGGACCGGATCGCCGTTGTGAAACCGCGCCTCGGACCGAATGCGAAAGGTTGCCGACATGAGGTCAGGCGGCACCTCGACGTCCTCCGCGAGCAAACCATAGCCAACCCCGTTCTCGTCCATCGGCCCTATGAGCAGGCTCTCGAACAGGAGGTCCCCGATAAAGGACGGGGCGTTTCCTCTCAACGTGTACGGGTTGTACTTGTCGAAGGTCGAGATTCTTGATCCCGCCACCATTCGCAGCTCACCGCCTTTGGGCGCGTTGGGATTGACGTAGTCGAAATGGGTGAAGCCCGGCTGGTACTTGAAGGTGCCCCAGACCGCATAACCAGGTGCCCCCCAAACGGGCACGCTCAGCAAGATGCCGAGAAAAAACAGAAAACCTCGCATGCGACAATTCTGCCCACTTTTTGAGCCGAGGCACTTATGGGTTTCCTGACTGGAAAGAAATTGTTGATCACGGGCGTTTTGTCCAACCGCTCCATCGCCTATGGCATCGCCAAGGCATGCCACGCTCAGGGCGCCGAATTGGCCTTTAGCTATGTCGGCGATCGTTTCAAGGACCGCATCACGG